>JAIDIR010000037.1 GCA_029052615.1 Clostridia bacterium
CAGAATGTTAAAATGTGATATACTTGAAGTACAAAAAGAAAATAACTTACAAAAAATGTTAACCGGTAACATAAATCCAAGGAGTAAGCTATTATGAAAGATAAGTAGCGGCGAAAGCCGGACAAGGACTTTCGTAAAATTTAAATAAGGTTTCAATGCACACGAGCGGATAGCTTACGGCAACCGCCCGAAAATATATACCAAACTTAATAAGTCTTGCAAAAGGAGTGAAAGTTATGAAAAAACTGTTTTGCAAAGCTAACGAAGATAAGGTAAGGTAAACTCCAATGTACCATTTTAAAGGTGGAATCTGAAATCCGAAGCGGTTTAATTTAAGCGATTTCGGTCGTACAAGCCGAAGTTGCAAGGGTCATAACCCGAATGGCATCGTGCACCGCGGGACGTGGTTCCGATAGTAAAACTAAATATAATAATTATCCCCGTGCGACGCATTGCACGGGGTTCGTTTTTGCCTTCCTCCACCTTACGCGAGGTTCAAGCTGTAATTTTATTTTCAGTCGTTAATGCCGCCTTCCATCTCGTCCAGGGTAAGGTTGAAGCTCTTTATAAAGTTCTTCATAAAGTACTCGACCTCGGGCATATTGCGCGCGCGCAAATCCGCCTCAATACTCTTTTTGGCTTTCTCGAACTCGGTGTTGCCGCAACGGTGCTCTTCCAGGCACTTGATATACGCCGCAAGCCTGTCCGCCGCCTTTACTATTTTGTACTCGGCGCTCTCCGTGTCGGGCTTGACGTAAACGGAAATTTCACCCACCAGCTCGGGGGGCAGCATTTTTAAAAGCTTGTTGCACGCTTCGTCCTCCAGTCCCTTGTACGCGCCCTGAATGGACTTGTTGAAATATTTTATGGGCGTAGGTAAGTCGCCCGTTAAAACCTCCGCGCACTCGTGGTAGACGGCGTACATAACGCACTTTTCCGCGTCCACGGTGCCGTTATATATTTTATTATTGATTATGGCAAGCGCGTGCGCCAGCATTGCCACCTGCTGGGAATGCTCCATAATGTTTTCGTCGCGCACCGAACGCATGAGCGACCACCTTCTTATATACTTCATTCTGTCCATAAACGCGTAAAAGTTGTACATTTCAATTCTCCTGTTCACCCATTATATTACAATTGCCGTTAAAATTCAATTGACTTTGCGTACTTTTGGTAATATAATTTTATCACAATATAATAACCGTCGGGGGTGTTGCAGATAATACTGTAGTCTGCGGCTGAGATTATACCCTTTGAATCGGCAACGTAATGGTTGAGCGATAGTACCAAAGAAGTGTTTTCTTTGCACCCCGAAAATTTAAATTTTCGGGGTGCTTAAATTTTTACGGCGGTTGAGGAGGTTTTATGTTTCATTTTTCACTTTTGGCGTCCTCGTTCTGGTCGAAAATCAAGAACTACTTCGCCAATTTCGACGGAGCAACCAACGTCTGCCGTACCGTATTTCTGTGGCTGACTCTGGCTTTGACGGTTGCGTTTATCGTATGCAAGTTTGCCGTAAAAAAGGACAAACAGCCAAAGGTAAACAAGATTTCGCTGATAGTAGCGATAGCTTACGCCTTTGCAACGATTGTCACCTTTGCCGTGTGCTCGTTCGTAGAGGACGATATAGTTGCAATCAGCTTCTATCCCCTGCTTGTGTTCGTAATAGTTGCAGTCATAGGCGCGCTGTTAATTGCGGTTAAACCCTGCAAGGCGACCAAGATAGCCGTTCCCTCGGTTATAGCCGCCGCTTTCGTAGCCGCGCTCGTCTGCCTTATCGTATACTACACGAGCGGCGACGCTTCGGAATGGAACTGGATTTCCAAGGACGACGTAAACAGCGTGGGGCTTTACGTTTCCGCGGCGGTGCTCGTCGTGGGAATTGCTCTGCTCGCATTCTTTTCCGACAGGGGCGCAAAGGGCTTTGATTCGCGCTCGCTTGCCTTTGCCGCAGTGTGCGTCGCTCTTTCATTCGCACTCTCCTACGTAAGGTTCTTCAAAATGCCAATGGGCGGCAGTATTACCTTTGCTTCTATGCTTCCCGTAATGCTCTATTCCTATATGTTCGGCACGAGAAAGGGCGTGGTTGCGGGATTGATTTACGGCGTTCTTCAAGCGGTTCAGGACCCTTGGATTTTGCACCCCGCGCAGTTCCTTTTGGACTACGGTGCGGCGTTTGCGGCAATCGGTCTTACGGGCTGCATAAAGGGCTTTAAGGTATTCAACGGTAAGGCGCGCACGCAATTTACTTTGGGCGCGATTATCGCGGGAACGCTGAGATTTATTTCCCACTTCTTCTCGGGTGCGTTCGCGTTCGGTTCGGCGGGCGCGGGATATGCGGAAGAATTCGGTATTTCCGCACTTTCCAACGTGTATTTTTACAGCTTCGTATACCAGTGCTTATACGTCATTCCCGAAATTATCATCGTCACGGTTGTAGGCGTTATTCTGCTTTCTTCCAAGAATCTTTTAAAGCAGATTGAAAGGTATTCCAACCAAAGCGGTAAAACCGCGAAGGCAAAGCAAGCCGAACTCGATGAGATTGTAAAAGGACTTGACGATAGCGAATTCGTTAAGATGATGGAAGAGGATATTGCGATTGCGGAAAGCGAAGAGCAAAACGCAACCGAAAATAAAAACGAAACGCAGGAATAATTTAAGACGAAAAAAGCGCCCCGCGGCGAAAGCCGCGGGGCGCATTTTAATAATTCTAATCTAAAAAAACTAACATCGTGTGAATTGCAATATGTCTACTACCACAGCAAACAGTAAAATCAAAGCAAAGCCCACGGCGTGAATAACCGCCTCCACCTTGCGCGGCACGGGCTTTCTGAAAATCCACTCTATAACGCAGAAAACCACCTTGCTGCCGTCCAGCGCGGGTATGGGCAACAGATTGAAAACGGCCAGGTTGACACCTATATACGCCGCGACCTGCAAAAAGCTTTGTAAGCCCTGCACGGCAATCGCGCCCGTCTGCCTTATTGTTGTAACCGGTCCGCCCATCGCGCTTATGCCCAGGTTGCCAGTCAAAAGCTCGCCCAGCACTTTAAATATCGTGCCCGCCGTCTTGAACGAATAACCGAACGACCGCCCTATCGTCCCGAAAAACGAAAAACGGCAGTTCTGCGCGGTGACGCACCAATAAAGGTTGCCGTCCTCCGCCTCGTAGGTATCCGAGCCGAGCGCACGCCACAGCTTGCTTATTTCGGACGAATTTTCAAAATTGCAGTCGGTGCGCAGCTTGACTTCCACGCGCTGTTTTTCGCCGCCGCGCAGCACGTCGAAGCTCACGCTCTCCCCCTCGATCTTGCCCTTCAGGGCAAAAATCAGGTCGGTTGCAAAGTAAGCGTTCCTGCCCTCCACTCCTAAAATGACGTCGCCCTCCGCCAGCGAATACTGCGCGGTATATTGCTCGCTTTGCAGCATTGCGCCCATTTTATAGCACGGCTGACCGTAGGCGAAAAACCCGACGATTACCAGAAGAAGCGCGACCAGATAGTTCATAAGCGCGCCGCTTATTAGCACTATAATGCGCTGCCAGGGCTTTTTGTTGTTGAAGGAATTGGGGTCTGACTTCTCGTCGTCCTCGCCCTCGAACGCGCAAAAGCCGCCCAAAGGAAAGGCGCGGACCGAAAAAACCGTTCCGCGCTTTTTGCCCTTGCGCTTGAACAGCGCAGGTCCGAAACCGATGGCGAACTCGTTTATCTTAAAACCCAGTATTCTGCCCGAAATGAAGTGCCCGAATTCGTGCACGCATATCATGAACAGCAGGATTAAGATTGCGAGCAGTACCGACAGTATTATACCGCCGACGCCCGACACGAGCAGATTTGCCATTATACCTCTTCAATAATTTTAAGCGCGCCCTCCCTTGCGCGGGCGTCCGCCTGTTTAAGCTGCGGATAGCTTTCCACCCGCATATTCACGGTCGACTGAACGACTTTATCGGCAACCGTATAAATATCCGTAAAGCGCAGTTTTCCCTGCAGGAACGCGTTTACCGCAATTTCGCTTGCGGCGTTCAGCGCGGTGGGAAGAATTCCACCCTCCTCTCCGCACGATAACGCGAGGTCGAAAAGCGGATAATCCTTGCGCACGAGCGGCTGAAAATCGAGCGTGAGCGCCTTGGCAAAGTCAAGCTGCTTCAAGCCGCAGTCCAGCCTTTCGGGATATGTAAGCGCAAGCTGTATGGGCAGCTCCATCGTGGGATAGGAGGTCTGCGCCAGCGTCGCGCCGTCTGCAAACTGCACCATGGAGTGCACTATGCTCTGCGGATGAATTACCGCCGCAATCTTTTCGTATGGCGCGTTATACAGGTGGTGCGCCTCTATCACCTCGTAGCCCTTGTTCAGAAGGGTCGCGCTGTCTATCGTAATCTTCGCGCCCATCTTCCAGGTAGGGTGGTTAAGAGCCTCTGCGGGCGTGACGGAAGCAAGGCTGTTCCATTGCTTTCCTCGGAATGGTCCGCCGCTTGCCGTTATGACGAGGCGCGCAAAGTCCGCGTTGCGGTTGAAGTTCAGACACTGCCAGATTGCCGAGTGTTCGCTGTCGACGGGCATAATCTCGCCTATCTTTGGCATAATCAAATCGCCGCCGCACACAAGCGTTTCCTTGTTAGCAAGCGCCAAAGGAATATTGAGCTCCGCCGCTTTAAGGCTGTATATAAGCCCCGCAAAGCCGCCGCACGCAACGACAATGACGTCGGCGCCGCACTCCTCCAGAGCTTTAAGCGCGCCGTCCTCCCCCGAAAGGAAAGTAACGCCCGAGGGCACGCCGCCCATACTTTTTGCCGCCTGCATATCCGTAAGCGCGGCGTACTGCGGCTTTATCCCGTTAATCTGCTGCGCAAAGACCTGCGTTGAGCTGTTGGCGATTAACGCAACCGGCTTAAAGCGCGAGGGATAGCGTTGAACGACGTTTATAACCTGTCTGCCGATTGAACCCGTGCTGCCGACGAGAGCGATTTTCTTCATATTTATTATACCCGTAAAAAATTATTTAATGTCAGTTTGGTTAAAGAAAAAGGAGGCATACGCCACCTTTACCTTATTATGTGAAATTGCCGTAACTTATAAGAGCATGAAGCAGACGACCACCGACACCGATGCGAACAGCATACTATCGAACCTGTCCAGAACGCCGCCGTGCCCGGGCAGAATGTTGCCCATGTCCTTTATGCCGCATCTGCGCTTAATAGCGCTTTCGAACAAATCGCCGAGCTGCGCGAAAATTGCCGTGGGCAGAGCGAACAGAATGAGCACTACCACCTTGGGAACGGGACCCGCATACGCAAATTCAAGCGCGCCCGAATATTCGCAGATTACCCACACGAGCACCGCCGACACTATGCCGCCCAGTATGCCGCCCACCGCGCCTATTATAGTCTTGTTGGGGCTTGTATGGGGCGCGAGCTTGTAGGGAAGTAACTTGCCGAACAGCTTGCCGAACAGGAACGCACCGGTATCCACGAAGGGCACAAGCATAAAGAGCATTAAAACGGCGACCTCGGAATTAACCATAAGGTGGTTAATGTTGGGTCCCACGCTTGCCAGCGCACCGCAGTACAGCAGGCACAGTTCGGCATACGCCGTGCTTTTAAGGTCGCTCCTTTCGTGGTCGAAAACGGTCAGCGACGCGACGACCATTGCGCCTATACTGCCAATCGCCAGCAGAATTACCAGCGAATCGGCGCCGGGCAAATCGGTTTTGCCGATAAGAATGGAAACTATTTTACCGATTACGAACGCGGGTATAAGCAGTGCGCAGGTAACTATTGCCACCCACCTCTGCGCCTTGGATATACCGCCCGTCGCGGGTACGGACGGCTGCTCGCCCTCCGCCGCCTTTTTGTGTTCGCCGAGCGCGCGCGTAAATTCGTACGCGCCAATCGCCGAAATAGCCCAGAAAAGTATATCCACGCCTATCGCGCCGTAATCTATGCCGTTTGACGAAACGGGTATGAGCAATTTCATAACCAGCAGCCCGACCATGACTATGACGTAGCATAC
>JAIDIR010000038.1 GCA_029052615.1 Clostridia bacterium
TCCCTTCGTCCGCACCATCAAAAAAGCCAGTGAGTTATATCACTGTCTTTTTTATTTTTCTTTTAAAGTTCGGCAATAAAGCTTTTTAAATACGTCTGGTCAACCGTCTCGGTAAACGATAAGCGCCAATATTTGCGGTAATCATATAATTTGCCGCTTACTATAAAATGCCCTAGCCCGTCAGAAACGAATTTAATAAAGTTGCCGTTACCGTAATCTTCGTTTAAAACCGCCTCGCCTTCTTTGAGCGTTTTATATAATTCGGTAAGGTCTTTTTTAAACTTATTATATTCGTGTTCCGAAATATCGTACGATACGGCACCGGAATAGTTTTTTCCTTTAACCGTCAGTCGTGCGTCATAGCCGCCTATAACGTTTAATTCAAGCTCGAAGTCCTGTGTGCTTAATGATGCCATTCACACCTCAAACGGGAAAAAGTATTCCCGCTTCTTTTCTATCGTCACTCTTCCGTTCAAAAAATTCGTAATTGCGCAATTAAATTGCTCTTCCCTTTCGCGTCTGACCGCAACGGTGAAAGCAACTTTATCCGCGTATTCGGTATTAAGCAGATTGCAGTCCTCTTTGCCGAAAAAGCGCAGAGCCGCGTCCACTTCGGGATAGTCAACCGCATAAACGCTTTCCGCACATTTTTCGTAAATAACTTTTTGCGCCGCGGCAATATTTTCGGCAACACAGCCCGAATACGCGCGCACCAGTCCGCCCGCGCCCAGCTTTATTCCGCCGAAATAGCGCGTGACGACAACCGCTGTTTCGCAAAGTCCGTTGGCGCGCAACACTTCCAGCATCGGCATACCCGCCGTACCCTGCGGCTCTCCGTCGTCCGAAAAGCGCAGATTGTTGCCCAGCTTGTCGCAAACGTACGCATAGCAGTTATGGGTGGCTTCGGCGTGCTTCTTGCTTATTTCCGCAATAAACGCCTTTGCCTCTTCCTCGCCGTCCACGTGTCGGCTGACGGTTATAAACCGCGATTTTTCAATGACCTTTTCGGTCACCGTTTCGCCCGAAATCGAAAGATATTTTTCCACCATTATAAAAGATTGATTTTAACGTGAACTTTTTTGCCCTTGTGAATGACGTCGCCATTCGCAACGGGGGCGTTTATGTCGGTAACTTTATCTTCGTTAATCGAAACGCCGCCCTGCTGAATGAGCCTGCGCGCTTCGCCGTTGCTTGCGCATATGCCTGCCGCAACCAAAACGGGGATAATGGTTGCAGTTTCCACCTTAATATCCTTCGTGGGCAGATTTTCGGTAGAGCCGCCGAACGCCGCCTTTGCCTGAGCCATTGCGTTTGCCGCCTTTTCCTCTCCGTGAACGAGTTTTGTAAGCTCGAAAGCCAGCACTTCCTTCTTCTCGTTAATGCGGCTGTCCTCCCACTTTTCCATTTCGCGGATTTCGTCCATGGGAATAAACGTGAGCATTTTGATGCACTTCATAACGTCGGCGTCGTCAACGTTGCGCCAGTTCTGATAG
>JAIDIR010000039.1 GCA_029052615.1 Clostridia bacterium
TACCAATACCTCGGTTGCGACTTTGAAGACCTATATGACGGTTGAGGTTAAGTACACGGGTATTGCAGAAAAGGTGGAGCTTGACCCCGGTGACTACGATTTGCTAATTAACGCAAATAACAAGCTGGTAAAAGGCGAAAATAAATTAAAAGTAAAGTACACCACAAGCGACAACAAGACCAAGTACTCGGCGGAGTTCCCCATTACGGGCGTTGAGGAGCTGGCTTATAAGACTATCACGAATATCGTACTGGGCAATGACGAGTTTACTTATCCCGTCAAGGCGAGCGAAATTCTGGCGGAGATTACTTCCGTAGACGTTGAAATGAACGACGGTAGCTCTGGCGAGTTGACGGCGGAACAAATTTCAACGCTGATGGAGCTTGAAGGCGAACTGACCGTGGACACGACTTCCGTCACCTTTAAAATTAAGGATACTGAAGCGGAGACGGACTATCCCATAACCATTAAGAAGGGCGACCACGATTTAAGCAAAATCAAGTTCGAGGGCAACAAGGACAAAATCGAGTACGACGGTGAAAAGCACAGTATTGCCTACACGGGGACTTTGCCCGAGGGCGTTGAAGCGGAGTATACTTATAACGGTACAAAGCAGAGCACGCCTTTCGAGTTTACCGACGCGGGCACTTACAGCATTACTTTGTCGTTCAAGAATACGGACAAAAATTATAACAACCTGACTTCCTCGTCCAATCTGACGGCTGATCTGGTTATCGACCAAGCCGAAGTGGATATGGACGGCGTGACGTTTAAGGGCGCGCAGCAGTATGCGGACGGCACGGAATATACGCTTGAAATTAAGGGCGATTTGCCCCAAATCGCGGGTATTCAGGTGACCTATTCCGTTAAGGGGCAAAGCGGTACTTCGTTTAAAGATAAAGGAACTTATGAGTTTACCGCCAAGTTCACGCATACCGACAAGAACTATAAAGATATCGGTGATATGACCGCAACGCTGGAAATTACGGATAAAACCAAGTACGATATGTCCGGCGTTACGGCAGGCGGTACGGGCGGCGGCGTTAAGGTTTCGGGTGACTTCGAAAACGGTTTTACCGCAAGCGGAAAGTACGACGGCAAAGACATTGCCATCACTTTGGGCGATTTGCCCGAGGGCGTTTCGGTTAAGGCGACAACTTATCAGAAGCTTAAAAAGGACGGCAACCCCGCAAGCGAAAGCGACTGGGAAACGGTTACCGCGCCGAGCGGTGCGGGCGAATACCGCGTGACGGTGTCTTTCGATAATGCTAAGGGCGACCACGCGACGCCGCAGGATATGGAAATATCGCTGTCGGTTGCAAAAGCCGACGTGGATATGTCGGACGTTGAGTTTAAAGATTTGCCCGTGGCGTACGACGGTAAGGAACACACGCTTACGATTAGCGGAACGTTGCCCGACGGCGTGACGGTTGAATACGAGGTTAAGAACCAGAGCGGAACGGAATTTACCGAAATCGGAACTTACGAATTTACCGCAAAGTTTACGGTTGCGGATACCGAAAATTACAACGGTATTGGCGAAAAGACGGCGAAGCTGACCATTACCGACGCAAGCATTTTAGGCATTACCGCAACGGCGGCGAACGACAAGTTCACGACGGTGAACACGCTTGACGATTTGAAAAAGGTGCTGACCGTTACGGTTAACACGACGGGCGGCGACGAGGCGACCGAAGACTACGAGCTGTCTTGCGAGGGCTTGCGCGACGGCGGAACGTTTAAGTTCGGCGTACAGTCGGTGACCGTGACTTACAATGTAGATGACGACGAGTTTACCGCGTTTGTGAATATTACTGTAGAGCGTGAAAAGGTTGCGTTGCCCACGTTCAAGGGCGGTTTGAATTACACCGGCGTTGCAGTTAAACCCACCGTTGATAACTTTAACGGTTACGATAGCGCTTTAATGACTTTCGTCACGGATAAGCTGCAAAGCGGTTTAAATGTTGGTTCGTACAAGGCAGTGTTCGCGCTGAACGACCCCGAAAATTACGAGTGGGCTACGGCTACTACTTATAAAAAGTCCGTGTTTGCCGCAGTGGTATACGACGGTGAAACCGAAGTAATACTTAACGCAAACGAGGCGGCTGTTGACTGGAACATAGCAAGAGCTGTACTTACCGCAACAAAGACAGACGGCGCGTTGCCCGTATTTGCAAGTGAAAGCTTTATCGGCGTATTGAGCGACGTGGTTGCGATTAAGTACTACAAGGACGAGGCTTGTACCGAGGAGGTAGCGGCGGCGGATCTTGCTTACGAAACGCAGTATTTCGTTAAGGCGGAACTTCTCGATACCGACAACTTCGAGCTTGATACGAGTGCGGCGCAGTACACGGTAAAATCATTCAGCTACACGACACCCGCAAAGGAGCTTACGCTCTGGGATAAAATCGTAAAATTCGTTGTGGCCAACTGGCTGTGGCTTGTGATAGGCGTTGCGGCGTTGATACTTCTTATAATCATAATTGCGTGCGCGGCGCGCGCTGCAAAGAAAAAGCGTGAGCGCGAAGAACGCAGACTGGCGGAGGAAAAAGCCGAGCGCGAGCGCAGAGAAGAGCGCGAAGAGCAGCGCAGGCGCGAGGACCGCGAGGAGCGTATGGCAAGGCTTTCTCAGCAGCAGGCACCTCAGATGATGATGCCGCAAATGATGCCTCAATCTCAGCCTCAGTACGCGCCTCAGTCACAACACGCTACGGGCGCGGCGGCTGTGGATAATGCGCAGATGACGAGAATCGAAAATGAGCTTGCGGCTATCCGTGCGGAGCAGAGTGCGGCAAAGGAGATTGCAAGCATTAAGTCCGACGCGGCGCAACAGATTTCTGCGGCTAAGCTTGAGGCGGAGGTTGCCAAGCTGCGCGCCGACATGCACGGAGCAATAATTCCTGCAACGGGTGCAATGCCTAACGGTATTACTTTCGAGGCGTTGACGGAGGTGATTACTGTGGCGCTTAGAAATGCGTTCGGCGGTGAAAAGCCGCAGGCAACGGCGCAACCCGCCCAGGGCGCTCAAATGGCGGACGGCGGAGCGGCAACGGCGGCAATGCAGGTTCCCCCCGATGCGGTTATGACAACGGTTACAACCACAAAGATAGACACGACCAAAAGGCAGGCGCAGAATACGGCGGCACAGCCCGCTCCCGCAGGCAGAACGGTGGTGCGCAATTTCGTGGCCCCCATGCCCGTTGACGACGGCAGGGTGTTTGACGTGGGCGGCTTTTATAAGCCTGCCGACCCGGTAACCGACGATATCGATAATCTGCTCGGCGATGATAATAAGTAAGGCGTAATGCAATTAAAAGCCCCCGAATTTTCGGGGGCTTTTAAATTCAATAAATATCCTGAAATGGCTTTACACGTGCGTTTTTTGTGGTATAATGAATCTATTATAATCCTGAAGCCAACAAAAAAAC
>JAIDIR010000004.1 GCA_029052615.1 Clostridia bacterium
CTGTAAAAGAGTGAGTATTTCACACGCACAGGCACAGCAGGCGCTTGATAATTGCGGCGAGTACGGCACGGTTTTCGTTGCGTACAATCCCGACACCTTGAAAAAGTACGATTGTGCAAACAGGGAAGTCAATCTCTTTGCGCTCTCGGCGGGCAATCTTGCAAGCGTTATCTTGCTTTCGCCCTCGTCCGAGTGCGACCTGTCGGGTTATGAAAAGGTAGTCCTTCTCGACGACCCGGGGTGCATAAATCTGCCCTCGCTTGCGGGCAAAACGGTATGCGTGTGCACGGAGGACGACGGTGCAACCGCTTTGCGTGCGCTTACGACCGACCGCGAAGCTCTCGTTTCGGTATTCAAATACGTCAGCGCCAATTTCTTTAACATTTCGGGCGACAGCATGGAGGAGATAGCGCAGTCAATCGACGCGGGCGCGGATGCCAAGCAAACGCTGTTTGCTTTAAAGGTTTTCGAAGAACTGGGGCTGATAACCCACAAGGGCGGCAAAATTCAGGTTATACGCGGCGAAAAGACGCAGCTTACCAATTCGGCATTGTACAATTATATAGATAGTTTAAAGTGACGGAATATGAAAACGGTTATCGATAAAATCAACGAAAATTATAGCGAGGCGGACAGACAGCTTTTAATAAAAGCTTACCGCTACGCCGAAAAAATGCACGAAAATCAGAAGAGGGCTTCGGGCGAGCCCTACTTTACGCACCCCTGCGCGGTTGCGGAAATTCTTATCGACCTCGGTCTTGATACGCCCACGGTTGCGGCGGCGTTTCTGCACGACGTCATAGAGGATACGGCGGCAACGGCTGACGACGTAAAGCGCGAATTTGGCAACGAAATTTATATTCTCGTCGAGGGCGTAACCAAGCTCGACCAGATTAAATTCCATTCCCACGAGGAGGAGGACGCCGAAAACTTCCGCAAAATTTTCGTGGCAATGGCAAAGGATGTGCGCGTCATCATAATTAAGCTTGCCGACCGACTTCACAATATGCGCTCGTTAAACTTCCTTTCCAACGAGAGGCAGCAGCGTATCGCCAAGGAAACTTTGGGCATATTTACGCCCCTTGCGGACAGGCTGGGTATTTCGCAGGTCAAGTGCGAGCTTGAAGATCTGTGCCTTAAGTATCTCGAGCCAGAAGCCTACGAATACCTTGTGACAAACATAAACCAGAAGCGCGAGGAAAGGCAGATGTTCGTCGACACCGTGGTTGCCCAGCTCAAAAAAATGCTGGACGAAAACGGCATCGAAGGCGACGTCGTCGGCAGACCCAAACACTTCTATTCCATTTACCGCAAAATGAACAACAAGGGACTGGCGCTCGACCAGATTTACGACCTTACCGCCGTCCGCGTTATCGTCGGCAAAATAGAGGAGTGTTATGAAGTACTGGGTATAATCCACAAGCAGTGGAAGCCCGTTCCCGGCAGAATAAAGGACTATATAGCAACGCCCAAGCGCAATATGTACCAGTCGTTGCACACTACCGTCGTAACAGATTTCGGACAGTATTTCGAAATTCAGATACGCACCGCCGATATGCACAAGATGGCGGAGTACGGCATTGCCGCGCACTGGAAATACAAGGAGCAGCGCACGGGCGCGGAAACCAGCTTTGACCAGCGTTTAAGCTGGATACGCGACGTCATGGACTGGCAGGGCAGTTTGGAAACCTCCAAGGAGTTCGTCGACTCGCTTAAAAACGATTTATACGCTTCCGAGCTTTTGGTGTTCACGCCGCAGGGCAAAGTCATTTCCCTGCCGCTGGAGGCAACCCCCGTGGACTTTGCATACGCAATCCACTCGGAGGTGGGCAACAAGTGCGTTGGCGCAAAGGTCAACGGCAAGATTGTGCCCTTGAACGGCACGCTGAAAACGGGCGACGTGGTGGAGGTTTTAACCTCGCCCAACTCGAAAGGTCCCTCGTGGGACTGGCTCAAATTCGTCAAATCAGGTTCAGCCAAGGCAAAGATAAGACAGTTCTTCAAGCACGCAATGAAGGAGGAGAACGTCAAGACGGGCAAGTCCATGCTCGAGGCCGAGGCAAAGCGCCGCGGTTATTCGCTTGCCGACCTGCTCACCGACGAAAGCTTTGCAAAGCTTTCCGAAAAACTGGTGTTCGCATCGGTTGACGAAATGATGGCTTCGGTCGGCTACGGCGCGGTCGGCGTCAACCATATTATATATAAGCTCATCGATTATTACCGCCGCGAACAGCCCCTTCAGCTTCCCAAGGTGGAGGCGGAAAAGCTCCGTCACACCCCTGCGGGCAGCGTTTCGGTAAAGGGTATGGAAGGGCTTTTGGTCAGGTTTGCGCACTGCTGCAACCCCGTGCCGGGCGACGCAATAGTCGGCTTCGTTTCGCGCGGGCGCGGCGTAATAGTTCACCGCCAGGACTGCCCTAATTTAAAGGACTACGATGCGGACAGAATACAGCCCGCACAGTGGACTGGCGACGCGGAGCAAGGCTTCCTTGCAGGCATAAAGATAATTGCCGACGACGACGCGGGCTTGACCGCATTCATAACGTCCGAAATCTCTTCAATGCAGCTGTATATGACGCAGATTAACGGGCGCGTCGGCAAGGACGGCAAGGCGGTATTTTCCATTTCCGTCAAGCTCAACAAGCTTTCCGACCTCGACCTTTTAATAAAACATTTAAAGCGCGATAAGCACATTATCGACGTATTCAGGACGACCAACTGATGCAAGTAATCACGATATATCCGCAGGGCTTTGCAAGTAATTCGTTTATCGTCACGGCGGATAATTCAAACTGCATACTCATAGACTGTGCGCAGGAGCGCGTGCTTGATGAATGCAAAAAGCGCAATTTAACGCCGCGCGCCGTGCTTCTTACCCACGGGCATTACGACCATATCGGCGGATGCGCCGCACTGCAAAACGAGGGCGCGAAAATCTATTGCGGCAAGGGCGAGGAGGAGCGCATTTTGTCTTCCGAAAACCGCGATATATTCGGTGTGGAAATACCCGAATTCACTATTGACGGAACCTTTGCGGACGGCGACGAAACGGAGATTTGCGGACTTAATATCAAAGTCATTTCAACCGCAGGGCACACCTCGGGCGGCGTTTGTTATCTTATCGGCGACTGCATTTTTAGCGGTGACACGCTCTTTCAGGGCAGCGTGGGCAGGAGCGATTTTCCCACCGGCGACTTCCGCGCGTTGACTTCTTCTGTCAAAAAGCTGTACGCGTTGCAGGGCGACTATAAAGTATATTGCGGTCACGGCGAGCCGACCACGCTTGAATACGAGCGAAAATTCAACCCCTTCGTAAGAGGTTAAATCAACAAATGCTTAATACCAACACGGAATATTTGCGTGCCGAAATAATGGACGTCATTCGCCTTTTCGATGCCGAAGAGGAGGAGTTCACTCATTATTTTTCTTACGGCGCGGACGAATATTACAACTGCATAGAGTACGGCGGCGAGTTTTACGACTTCACCGAAAAGTGCGAAACGGAGGGCGAAATCGAGTTTAAGCGCTACGCAAAGCGGTTTGCCAAGCTCGCGTTTTACAAGGTGCTTTCAAAGTGCAAGGGCGTAAATTTCCCCTACGGCGCGCTCACGGGCATACGCCCCACCAAACTTGCGTACACCGAAATAGCGGCGGGCAGGGACTTTAAAAAGCTGTTCGCCCAGTGCTGCGTGACGGATGAAAACACTCAGCACGTTGCAAAAATTTTAGAGGTGCAAAAGCCGTTTTACGCGCGCAAGGGCGGGCAGGATTTGTTTATAAGCCTGCCGTTCTGCCCCACGAAATGCGAATACTGCTCGTTTATAACCGCGCCCATTTCCGCAACGCGCGCTTACGTCGACGACTACGTTTCGTGCCTCGAAAAGGAGCTTGCAAGCGTCAAGCATTTGCTCACGGATATAAAGAGTATTTACGTGGGAGGCGGCACGCCTTTCGCCATAGAAGCAAGGCAGCTGGAAAGGGTATACGCCGCAATCAAGGCGCTCAATTTAAAGAACTGCGAATACACGGTGGAGGCGGGCAGACCTGACACCTTTACCGAAGATAAGCTAAACCTTACCAACGAATTCCTCGCAACCCCCATATGCAAAA
>JAIDIR010000040.1 GCA_029052615.1 Clostridia bacterium
TTGCGGCGGTACCTAAAAATATGCCTGCGTGTATGCGCGCGCAAAAGGTGGGCAAGCGCGCGGGCAAGAGCGGTATGGACTTTCTTTCCCCCGTATCCGCCTCCGAAAAGCTGTGGGAGGAGGTAAAGGAAATGGTGGAGGCAATGCAGGCGGGCGACAAGGCGGCAACCTTTGACGAGGCGGGCGACGTGCTGTTTGCCGCCGTAAACACCTGCCGCCTTGCGGGAGTGGATTGCGAGGAGGCTCTGCGCGCCGCAACCGACAAATTCGTAAACCGCTTCGTGCAGTGCGAAAAATTGATTTTGGCGGACGGCAAAAACATAAAGGATATGGACGAGCTGGAGCTGGACTATTATTGGGTGAAGGCAAAAAATGCGCTTAAAAAAGATTGAGATAGGAAAAATAACGACGCCCAACAATTTGTTCCTTGCGCCGCTTGCGGGCTACACTAACGCGGTGTTCCGCAATATTTGCATACGGCTGGGCGCGGGCGTGACATTTACGGAAATGGTCAGCGCAAAGGGGCTGTGCTTTAACAGCGAGGGCACTAAGGAGCTTTTGCAGACGGCGGAGGGCAACGCAATAAACGCGTGTCAGCTTTTCGGCGGCGAGGCGGAATATATTCAAAGGGCGGCGTGCAGCGAACACCTTGCACCGTTCGACTTAATAGATATAAATATGGGTTGTCCCGTGCCCAAGATTTTCAAAAACGGCGAGGGCAGCGCGCTTATGGCGAATATCCCGCTTGCGCAAAGCATAGTAAAAGCCGCAAAGACGAGCGGCAAAAGCGTTTCGGTCAAGTTCCGCACGGGGCTGGACGGCGGGCATATTATAACGCGCGACTTTGCAACGGCAATGGAGGACGCGGGCGCGGATATGATTACCGTGCACGGCAGAACGCGCGACAAAATGTATTCGGGCGAGGTAGACTATAAGGAAATCGCGGCGGCAAAGGCGGCGGTTAAAATTCCCGTGATAGCCAACGGCGGAGTTTTTTGCAAAGCGGACGCGGATAAGCTTATGGACGAAACGGGGGCGGACGGCGTAATGGTTGCGCGCGGCGCAATGTATAATCCTTTCGTGTTTGCCGAAATTACGGGCACGCCGGTTGCCGACAAAAAGGCGGTTGTAAGGGAACAGCTGGATTTGACCTTTAAAGAGTACGGCGAGCGGTTTGCAACCGTGTATATGCGCAAAATGATAGCCTTTTATATAAAGGGGCAGCCCAACGCCGCGGCGGTGCGCGTTAAGCTTATGGGGGCGGATAATAAGCGCGAAATAGAAAAAATTCTTAATTCGCTGTCGTTTTAAGGGCTTTTAACCACAATATATTGTGTTTTATGCAAAATTAACAACTATTTTTAAAAACTTTGTCGAAAAGTATTGAAATTTTCATTTACTTATGATATAATCCATACACTAAAG
>JAIDIR010000041.1 GCA_029052615.1 Clostridia bacterium
ACGCGCCATTTTCGGCGTTAAATATTTTTTGCATAACTTTTTAAGTATTATTCATAATAATTGCAACGATATAAACACATAGGCTCCGCATAACGGGGCAAGGAGGAAAAATGAAAAAAGCACTTATTACGGGCATAGCTGCCTTTGCTCTGGCTACAGCGGCCGGGGTTGGCGCCGTACTCGGAACCACAGGACAGGCTGCGCAGGAAAGCGCCTCCTTCCCCTGTGTTCAGACTGCGGTTTTAAGGCAGGGCTCAAAGGGCGGCGAGGTCAAGGAAGTACAGCGCCGCTTAAAGCAATGGGGCTATTACGACGGCTCTGTTGACGGTATCTACGGAGCTAAGACCGTTGAAGCGGTGAAGAGATTTCAGCGCAAAAACGGACTGACTGCCGACGGCATCGCGGGTAAATCCACCTATGAAGCACTCGGTATGAACGACAGCGCAAAGGCGTTGGAAGGCAACAAGGGCAACAGCAACAGCGGCAGCTCCTCTTCCTACACCAATTCGGATTTGTATCTTCTTGCGAAGTGCATCTACGCCGAGGCGCGCGGAGAAAGCTACACCGGTCAGGTTGCGGTCGGCGCGGTCATATTGAACAGAGTTGCGTCATCCGCATTCCCCAACTCGATTGCGGGCGTAATCTATCAAAGACACGCATTCACCGCCGTTTCCGACGGTCAGATTAACTTAGAACCCGACAAGACGGCTATGAACGCCGCGAGCGACGCCATGAACGGCTGGGACCCCACTTACGGTTGTATCTACTACTACAACCCCGCGGTTGCAACCAGCTCTTGGATATTCGGCAGAAAGACTGTTACCACCATCGGTAAGCACGTCTTTGCAATTTAAGGAGGTAAAAAATGGCTGAGAAAAAGAAGAACCTTTCCAGCGGCGCTGAAAAAGCCGAAAAGCTGACCCGCAAGGGAAACGCTTCCGCAAAGACGGAAAAGAATACTCAGGAAAAGCACAAGAAAACGGTTAAAAACAGCGTAGAACAGGATAAAACCGTCAAGAAAGACAATAAAAAGAGCGCTAAAGCCGTTAAGTCGCAAAAGCACGTCAAGGGTGAAAAAGTCCGCAAGGCAAAGAAAAAGCGCGTTATGAGCGAAAAGAGAGCGCAGAAATTGAAGCAGCGCGAGGAAAAGCGCATTGCAAGAGCCAAGCTTGTGGCAGAAAAGAAGCAGGCTCGCCTTGAAAGAAAGCTTGCGCATAAGGAAAAGAGGCTCGAGCGCATTGCCGCCTTAAAGGAAAAGCGTGCAGAAAGAAGAGAAAAGCGCAAAGAGCGCAAAGATATGATTAAGAATGAGAGCAAGCAGGCACGCCGCAAGAGAATCGAAAGCGAAAGAAAGGCAAAGCTTGCCGAAAAGAAGGCTAAGCGCCAGGCTTACCTTGCCGAGAAGAAGGCTAAGAGAGAGCACGCGCTTAAGGTCCGCGCCGAAAAGCGTGCGGAGCGCAACGAAAAGAGACACGCTCCCGGTTTCGGCGGCTGGCTTGCAGCCGTAATTTCGCTGGGCGTAACCACCCTCGCCCTCGGCACGGTGGTAACCTTCGGCTGGCTGACCATGGACAACATGCAGGCGGATATGGCTTCGGGCTACACCGAGTCCCTCTACGAGCTGAATTCGGTAATCGACAACCTTGACGCCGACCTGTCCAGAGCGAAGGCTTCCTCCTCCGCAAGCGACAGAGTGCGCGTGCTTTCCGATATCGCTATCGAAAGCGAAACGGCGGAAACCATTCTTGAAAGATTCCCCCTCGATATGCAGATGACCGAACAGATGTCGTCATTCATCAACAAGATGGGCGACAGCGCAAAGCAGATGCTTTACACCGTTGCAAACGGCGGCGAGCTGACCGCTTCCCAGAAGAAATCTCTGCAGTATATGTACGAAACCAACGCCAAGATTAAGGAGGAGCTGAACACTCTCGTATCCACCTGCGACGGCAAAGACCTTATGCAGGCTATGCGCGGCAAGTCCAGCGCCATCGGCGACGGCTTCTCGGTAATTCAGAACAACACGTTCGAAACCCCCAAGGGCATTCAGGACGGACCCTTCTCCGACAGCATCAAAAAGACCAATCCCAAGGCTTTGAAAGGTCAGAAGGAAATAACGGCGCAGACCGCCGAAAAGCTTGCAAAGGAATACTTTAAGGACTATAAGGTATCCGAAGTTAAGTGCACGGGCGAGGCAACCGGCGAAGCGTTAACCCTTTACAACGTAAGCCTGACCACCCCCGACGGCGAAATGTTTGTCCAGCTTTCCAAGCTCGGCGGAAAAGTAGTTGCTTTTGACAGCTATAAGGATTGCAGCGACAAGAATTTCTCGGTTGACAGATGTATCGCCATTGCGGAGGACTTCCTCTCTTCCCTTAAGCTTACCGGCTTAAAGGCAGTCTGGACCAGCGAAAACGGCACGACGTGTAACCTCAATTTTGCACCCGTACAGGGCGGCACTATCCTCTATCCCGACCTCATTAAGGTCAAGGTTTGCGAGGAGCGCGGCATCGTAACCGGTATGGAAGGTTTGAGCTACGTTCTCAACCACGGCGAAAGAAGCCTTGCAAAGCCCTCCATCAGCGAGGCGCAGGCTAAGGCGAGCGTGAACGGCAATATGGAGATTAAGTCTTCGCGCACCGCGCTCATTCCTTTCGACGGTGAAGAAGTACTTTGCTACGAGTTCGTCGGCACGCTTGACAACAACGAATACTACGTTTACGTCGACGCGGCAACCGGTGAAGAAATCGAAGTTCTTACCATTATCGGCACTGCTCAGGGCAGAGCGTTAATGTAAGTCTTTCGTAAATTTCTCGCTTGGCGACAGCGACAAATTTGACGATTTGGGAGGCTCTGCCTCCCTTTTCGCATTATAAGGGCACTCATATTATTAGAAATGCGAAAATTCCCTCCGCTGAGGCGCAGTTATGCGCAAATTGGGTCGCGCTGCGCAAAAGCGTGGTTTTGCTTGCTAAGTATATAATTTTAAGAAAACGCCCCGCGGAATTTCCGCAGGGCGCAATTGTTTTATTATTTTTCAAATTCGTCTACGCAAAGTATTTCGTTTGCATCAAGGTCTAACACCGCGCATAGTTTAGCGAACGTATCCAACGCGGGCATTTTGTTTTTGTATAAATATTGACTTATTGCTTGGTGGCTTACTCCTATTTTAGCCGCCAATTCATAGTATTTCATTCCACTCTGCTTAATTGCTTCAAGCAAACGAACCCTTATCTTTTCAATTGTAATCATAATGACAGTTTCCTTAACGTATTTGTAACTAAATTATGCAACCAATGATAGCATTTTGCTTGACTTGCAAGCAATGGTTGCAATATAATAAACAAAAGGAGCAAGAAAATGGTATCAATAATTAAGGAATTGTTTTTCGGAGAACGAGGACAACACGAAAATATAATTACCGGCAAACGCTATAAAAAATTGTGTGAAGAACTTTTTGAAGTGTGTAAGGAGTTAAGCAAAGACTTTAACGAGAAACAGAAAGAGCTTTTTGAAATGATATGCAATATGCAAGCCGAAATCGAGGGTGAAGCAGTATTTCAGAATTATAGGGAGGGCTTTAAAATCGGGCTTTTGCTGGCGCTTGAATGCCTCGATACCCCATAAAAAAGCTTTGCGCCCCCTACTTTTTATTGACAATCGACTTATGCACCGTTGTTGATAGAATTGTGCAATTCTTTTTGCGTTACCTCCACCTTCCGTGTACGCAAAGGGCAAAATTAAAGCCGCCAAACGGCGGCTTTTGTTGATAAGTTTTTTAGTTTGCGACGACACGTCACTGCTTATCAATGATGTCCAGAATTTCGGAAATGCGGTCCAGATCGTCGCGAGAATAGTAATCAATGTAAATTCTGCCCTTCTGGTCGCTGCCGATAAGACTGACCTTGGTGCGGAACGCAAACCTCATTCTTTCAACCAGATTTTTCAGCTCAATCGAAGCAAGGGCACGCTTTTTCTTCTTCTTTTCTTCCAGAAGCTCGGGCGACATATTGTATGCGCGCACCTTCTTTTCAAGCTCGCGCACGGACATTCCGCTCTTCAGCGCGTCGGTCGCAAAGGTTATCTGGTCCTCGGAAGCAAGGGGCACCAGCGTTCTTGCGTGACCTGCCGAAAGCTTGCCCTCCGCCACCATCTGCATGACGTCGGGAGTCAACGATAAAAGCCTCAACGTGTTTGCAATTGCCGGGCGTGACTTGCCTATTCTTTCCGCAAGCTCGTCCTGAGTCAGCTTGTAGTCGACCATCAGCTGCTTCATTGCCGCCGCCGCTTCAATGGGGTTCAGGTCCTCACGCTGCAGGTTTTCGATAAGGGAAATTTCCTTAATCTCCCTCTCGGAATAATTCCTTATAATAACGGGTATCGTGGGGAGCCCTGCAAGCTTGGTCGCGCGGTATCTTCGCTCGCCCGCGATAATCATATATCTGCCGTTGTGGTCGTCGTTGACGACGATGGGCATAATTACGCCGTGCTTTTTAATCGAGTCGGCAAGCTCTCTCAACGCCTGCTCGTCAAAATTCTTACGGGGCTGGTTGGGATTGGGATAGATTTTGGAAAGCGGCATTTCCTCCGCGTTCTTCCTCTCCTCCTCGGTATATGTAAACACTTCGCGTCTGCCGCCGTCGTACGCCTGCGTAAACGCGTCGCCCGTGTCCGATAATAAATCTTCAAAGGACTTTCCCAGTCCTCTCTCCTCTCTCTTTGCCATGATTTCTCTCCTTGGTTGGTTTATCTCTGTTTAGATAAAAATTCTTCCGTCAACGCCCTGTAAGCCCTTGCGCCTACGCATTTTGGGTCGTATAACAGTATGGGTTTGCCGTGGCTGGGTGCCTCGGAAAGCCTTACGTTGCGCGGTATAATAATTTCGAAAAGCTTGTTTTTAAAGAATTTTTTGATTTCCGCCGCAATCTGTCTGGAAATAAGCGCCCTGCCGTCGTACATTGTTATTACCACGCCTTCAATAAACAGGCTGGGGTTAAGGTGTTGCTTGACAAGGGCAATCGTGTTCATCAGCTGGCTGACGCCCTCCATCGCGAAATACTCCGATTGCAGGGGGATTATGACCGAATCCGAAGCGACCCAGGCGTTTATGGTCAGAAGCCCGAGCGACGGCGGACAGTCAATAAATATGTAATCGTAATTGTCTTTAACTTCCTTTAGAGCGTTCTTTAAAATCTGCTCCCTGTCACGCTTGTACACCAGGTCGACCTCCGCCCCCGTCAAATCGACGTTTGCGGGCAGAATGTCCAAAAGCGGCACAGTCGTCGGTAAAATGTTTTGCGAAACCTTTTCGTCCTCAATAAGCACGCCGTACACCGATTTTTTCAATGCGCTCTTGGAAAAACCTAAGCCCGTAGTGGCGTTGCCCTGGCTGTCGAGGTCGATAAGCAGAACCTTTTTGCCGTAGTCGGCGCAGTACGCCGCCATGTTTGTTACGGTCGTGGTCTTACCCACGCCGCCCTTCTTGTTTGTAAACGAAATGACCTTTCCCATAATTCTCTCTGCCTTATCCGTAATGTTTCCCGTGAAACTTTTATTTCGTCCGTCCGCCCCGAACCCGGAGCGGACGGACTGTAGTTATCATTCTTCGCTCGTTTTGATATCGTCCTCTGCCGTATACCTCTTGAACGTCGTTTCGGTATGCTGACCCTCGTGCTCTTCCATATAAGCAAGAACTTCCTTGTAGTCCTTGCCCTCCATCAGAAGGTCAACCTCTTCGGTGTATATGGTTTCCTTTTCGATAAGCACGCGTGCCATATTTTCAAGAATGCTCTTGTTTTCGCTTAAAAGCTTGCGTGCGCGTTCGTGCTGAGTCTGAACTATTTCACGCACTTCGCTGTCTATCATTTTAGCCGTCTCTTCTGAATAGCTGCTGTGCGTTGCCATATCCTTGCCCAGAAACACGGGCTGCGAATCGTCGCTGTAGCTTATAAGTCCAAGCTTTTCGCTCATACCCAGCTCGGTGACCATAAGGCGTGCAAACTTGGTTGCCTGCTTAATATCGCCCGACGCACCCGAGGAAATGTCCTTTATGACCAGCTCTTCGGCAACTCTGCCGCCCAGTGCCATACAGATGTCGTCAAGCATATAGTTTCTGGAATAATATCCTCTGTCGCTCTCGGGCCTCATCATCGTAAAGCCGCCGGCATTTCCGCGGGGGATAATCGTAACCTCGTGCACGGGGTCGCAGTTGGGGCACAGCTTTGCAAGTATGCAGTGACCGGCTTCGTGGAAGGCGGTCAGCCTCTTTTCGGGCTCGGTTACCACCTTGCTCTTCTTTGCGGGACCCATTGCAACCTTGTCGAAAGCTTCGTACAGCTCGGCGTTGCCAATAAACTGTTTGTTCGCTCTCGCCGCCAAGATTGCCGCCTCGTTCAACAGGTTCTGCAGGTCGGCACCCGAGAAGCCCGCCGAAAGCCTTGCAACCGCCTTCAAGTTGACGTCCGCCGCAAGAGGCTTATTACGCGCGTGTACCTTTAATATCTGTTCTCTGCCCTTGACGTCGGGAAGGTTGACGAATACCTGTCTGTCAAATCTGCCCGGTCTGGTAAGTGCGGGGTCGAGTATATCCGAGCGGTTGGTCGCCGCCATAACTATTACGCCCTCGCTATTTTCAAAACCGTCCATCTGAACGAGTATCTGGTTGAGGGTCTGCTCCCTCTCGTCGTTGCCGCCGCCCAGACCTGCGCCGCGGTGACGCCCTACTGCGTCTATTTCATCTATAAATATAATGCAGGGCTGATTTTTCTTAGCTACGTCAAACAGGTCACGCACACGCGAAGCACCTACGCCGACGTACATTTCAACGAAGTCGGAGCCCGACACCGAGAAGAAGGGAACGCCCGCTTCTCCCGCTACCGCCTTGGCGAACAGCGTTTTACCCGTTCCGGGAGGGCCGACGAGCAGCACGCCCTTGGGGATGCGCGCACCCAAATCGGAGAACTTTTTGGGCTGTTTTAAAAATTCGACAATTTCCGCAAGCTCAACCTTTTCTTCTTCCGCGCCCGCAACGTCTGTGAAGCGCACCTTAATATTGGTTGAAACACGGGCCTTGGTTTTGGCAAAACTCATTGCCTTTCCGCCGCCGCCCATCGTGGAGCGCATAATCAGCCAGAACACTATGCAGACGAGCACGATTCCCGCTATGGGAAGTATCGAAGACCATATGCTGCCCGCGTTGGGATCGTGGTAGGTTATCGAAACACCCAGGTCCATCCACCTGAACAGCACGCTGTCCTCTACGGGCGAGGAGTAGAAGGAAGGTCCCACCGCGTAGTATTTGGATACCATGCTGGTCTTACCGTTCCTGACCACTTCAACTTCGCCGAACATCTTGTATTCGGAAAAGTTCACGGCTTTAATTACGACGGTATCTTCCCAAACGGTTTTGCCGTCCTTATCCGTATACTTCTTCTGAAGTTTGCCTTCAACGAAACCGTAGTTTTCGTCTACCTTTTCCGTTCCGCCGTCAACGTACTGCGCCTCATAAACGTCATAAGTATTATCGCCGACTTTCTTCTCTGCTCCGTCGATAGTCTTATCGCCTGCGCTATACTTGTTGTTCTCGACGTACTCGACGAATCTATCGAAATCGATTTGATCCGCGCCGCCGTTTCTCATTGTGAAGTATAGTACCAGACCCGCAGCTATTGCGAGCAGCACTATAACTACAACCATGATTACTCTGCCTTTCTTGTTCAATTCTTACCTCGTTTGCGCGCTTAATTTCTTATACGCGCCTTATATTTATATAATATGGTATAGGTTACCATAATTTGCTACGTTTGATATTTTACCACACGATTAAGCGCATTTCAAGTATTTTGCGCTATTATCTGGTCTAATTTTGTAATTTTTATTTACTTTTCACCGTTTATTCACCTTTGTTTATCACTTATCTTAGCAAAACAATAGTGTTAATAATGGCATATTTATTACAAAATTTGCTTAGCGCTTCGGCAAAATTGATGCCGAAAATGTTTCATGTGAAACTTTCAACCAAATTTTTTGAACTTTTTAATGTTTCACGTGAAACGGTAACCGCTCAAATTTCGGCTACTTTATCAACATCGTTGTGTAAATGTCTATAACGTTGTTGATAAAATGCGTCATCAGTGAAAAGTTATACACAATTCCACCGTTGCGTCGGCAAATTTAAGCGTATCGCAAAATGCTTAGCGCGTGGCAAAATGGAGTGTAAAAAACACTCTACGATTAACAGTATGCGCATTTATTACATAATAATATAGAAAATGTGCTGTAAACCTCTCCCATTGAATAATAGCAGGCGAATCTGGCAATAAAGGAAGGGTATCAAAAATTTAAGGTGGTTTAATGGAATACTCGTTCAACGTTTACAATTCGCTTGCGCCCAGTGGCGAAGTGCTTGCATTAAAGAAAATCATGCCCGAAATCAAAGGCGCTCCCGTTATCGTATGCATAGGCAGCGACCTTTCAGTGGGTGATTCGCTCGGCCCCGTAACGGGAACCAAGCTAAAAGAGAAGCTTAAGGGGCTCAACGTGTACGTTTACGGCACGCTATCAAAGCCTATAACGGCGCATGAGGTAAAGTACACCAGTCAATTTATAAAGAATACCCATCCTGACAGCACGGTAATTGCGATAGACGCAGCGGTAGGAACTGCGGGCGACATAGGTTTAATTAAGCTGGCTAACCGCGCGTTAAAGCCGGGGAGCGGCGCTAACAAGCGCCTGGCAAAGGTAGGGGACGTTTCCGTAATGGGAATAGTGGCGGAAAAATCTCTCTTCAATTACTCGCTTTTTTCCTCCACAAGGCTGAATATGGTATATAAAATGGCGGAAATTATATCCGAAGGCATTGCAACCTTTATAGTGGACGCTCTGCAGGGCGCACGGCTTAAATCAAGCGCCGACGCCGTCTTAAAGCAGGTAAACGGTTAATCTATAATTTATATGCGCCTATTAAAAAGTGTGGCGCAAATCAGCTATGCGCTCATATAATACTATAGCGCAAAAAAATTTTGCGCCACTCAAAATTTGCGGCGCATGCAATTTTCAATTCGGAATATAATTACGTAAAAAATAGCGGCATCCGATTACGGACACCGCTTAAATTTTAATTATTTTTCTGAAAGACCATCAATATAGCCTAGTAACTTTGCCTTGTCTGAGGAATTCATTTTTCTGTATTTATTAAGCAAAGCTTGCTCGTCATTACTTAAAGTATTTACGCCTTGCTTGGTTCTTTCCGCTCCTACGATTACGTTTCCGAAGTCGTCGGTTCTGCCTGCCAGATAATCGATCGAGCATTCAAAGTAGTCGGCATAGGCAATTAAACTTGCAATGTGCGGTTCCCGTTGACCGTTTTCGTAGCATGCAATCGTAGCTTGTCCTATTTTCAGCCGTTCGCTTAACTCATTCTGCGTAAGATTATTATCTATCCGCAGGTTTTTAAGTATTTTCGAAATTTCCATAGTCAGTTCCCGTCGTATATGATTTTATCACAAACGCAATTAAACGCTTGACAGTACCGCGTTTGTAATATATAGTTATATCGCAAACGCAATATTTTATACGCAGGACGAAAATGAGAGAGTTTTATATACAGACGAAAGAAAAGGAATGTTTTCCGTTTGACGAGTGGATAACCAAGCTTGAAATGAGGGCGTTCGGATGGGCAGACAGAGACCACGTTACGGATTATCTTGATGAATATGACGTAACGATTGACTGGGACAGGTCAACGGCGTACGTCAACCGTAGGTTTAAAACCTATGCCGTTTTTAAACGAATTAACCCGTATTGCGGAAATTTTCTGTTTAAATTGTTAGAAATTATTATGACTATTCAGTCGTGGATACGCCGTAAATTGATTATTTTATTTTGGTTTATCGACGTTATTCTGTTTGGTATAGGCATCATATATTTGATCGGCGGCGCAGGCATGAACGTTTATATAGCCCTGGGGCTTGGCGTTCTGGCGTTTGTCTATTTGCCTTCTATAATAATTGCCGTTCTCGGGTTTCTGACGCGCGTGGTGTTCCGGCTCGATGCTAAGCTTAAAGACAATCTGGAAGCAAACGGGTATATGCGCGAGCAGGATTTTTAAATAAAATTGCAATTGTGATATAAATTTACCGGAGATAAATTTTATGGGTATTTTACGTGTCGGAGAAAAAAGACATAAAGATGACGGTTACATAAAAGTAATAAAAACTAAGCGTTTTGGTTGGAAGAGGATAGCAAAAAATACTACCAGATTCGGGTGGGTTTATGTGGCTAAGAATGGTAAAGATGTTATAGATTATCCGACGACGGAACTTGGCAAGCACAAGGTTGCACTTAGTTTTTATCGCTTTGATGAAGAAAAGGACGCACAGCCTGCCGTAGTGCGGGCTCTGGAATTCTTTTATAATCTGGTGTTCCTTATCCGCAGAATAGCGGTTTTTCTGTTGCCGGTATTAGCCGTGGCGGGAATCGTCGTTTCGATAATCAAAAAATTGGAAGGGCTTAAAACTGCAGCAATCTTTATTCTCGTTGATTTCGCCATATGGATTGCGTGTATCATTACGGAAGGGATACTTTCGCGCTGCGCCGCCGCAAAACTGAAAGCAAAGACGTCCGTCGTCAAGCCGAAAAATTCAGGTAAAAACAATAGGTTTTCATCTTCACTATCTAAGCATTCCTCTAAAAATCAAACCGCTGACGATGACGACGACGTGATAACTTTGACTTCAAAAAACGGGGAGGAAATAGATTTCGTTGAAATTGCGGGAATTCATTACCGCGGAAATTTTTACGCTATTTTGCAGCCTATTGAGCTTCTGGAGGGAATGGAAGATGACGAAGCTCTCGTATTCAAGGTGTCCCGCAACGCCGGAGGTGAAGATAATTTCGAGGTGGAATTGAACGACGACATTATCGACGCGGTGTTCGTTGAGTATAACAAGCTGCTTGACGAAGCGGAAAAGAACGATAAAAAGTCGTCAGCCTCATAATTAAATTAAAATTGCGCGGCAAAGAACATATTATTTCCTTTAATGCATACAATATATAGTATGCAAAAATCTGACGCATACTATTAAATAAAAATTATCGAAAAATTCAAAATTTTACTAAAAAATTGCTTGCGTTTTGTTTTATGATTTGTTATAGTATTAAAGCATTCGGGAGCTTAGCTCAGTTGGGAGAGCAACTGCCCTACAAGCAGTGGGTCACAGGTTCGAGCCCTGTAGCTCCCAC
>JAIDIR010000042.1 GCA_029052615.1 Clostridia bacterium
ATTTGGAGCACTGGGCAAGCGCCTGCGGGTGTGAATACACGCGCTTGATTTTGCTTAAATCCGCGCCCTCGAGAGTTGCCAGACGGTGGTCCACCTTGACCGCGCACGAAGCGGTGGCGCAAACGTTTTCGCTCTCCTCTAACAAATCCAGAACCTGCGTAACCGCGCCGTTCACCGTGTTTTCCACGGGCACGACTATGGCTTTTACCTCGCCCTCTTCAAGCGCTTTAAACAGAGTAAAAAAGGAAGAATAAGCGGTTAAATCCGCTTGCGGACAAAGCTTTTTTGCGGCAAGAAAACTGTACGTTCCGTCAGGTCCCAGATAGCCGACTTTATCACCGTTCATTGCTGTGTTTACCTCCTTTTTCACAATTTGAGCCGCATATATGGCTCAACCAACTCAATTTACACCTTATTTGCGATATCTAAAATAAGTCTTTCGGTATCGCACCAGCCGAGGCAGGGGTCGGTTATGGACTTGCCGTAAACCTTGTCCTCCGGCTGGTTTCCTTCCTCAATAAAGCTTTCAATCATAAAGCCCTTGACGTTGGCTTTAAAGTCCTTGTCGTACAGGCGGTTGTTCATAACCTCCTCGGTAATGCGAATCTGCTGCTTGAACTTCTTGCCGCTGTTGGAATGGTTGGCGTCTATGATTATCGCGGGATTTTTAAGCCCCGACTTTGCGTAGCCCTCTATGACCTGCATAACCGTCTCGTAATGGAAGTTGGGAATGTCGTTGCCGTAGCCGTCCACCGCACCGCGTAAGATTGCGTGGGAAAGCGGATTGCCGTCCGTCTTTACCTGCCAGCCGTTGAGCTTGAAGGTCTGCCCAGACTGTGCGGCGTAAATGGAATTTAAAAGCACCAGAATGGAACCGCTCATGGGATTTTTAATTCCCACCGCAACGTCCATACCGCTTGCCGTAAGGCGGTGAAGCTGGTTTTCCGAGCTTCTTGCACCCACCGCAACGTAGGATAATAAATCGTCCAGATACGCGTAGTTTGCGGGGTACAGCATTTCGTCCGCCGCCGCAAGTCCGCTCACGTCGATAGCCTTGATATTAAGATCCCTTATGGTCCTGATGCCCTTTAAAATATCTTCGGACTTGTTGGGGTCGGGCTGGGAAAACATACCCTTGTAGCCCACCCCTTTGGTGCGCGGTTTGTTGGTGTAAATTCTGGGAACTAATACGAGCTTGTCCTTAACCTTTTCGTTGAGCTTGCCCAGCCTTTCCACGTAGTCGAGCACAGGTTTTTCGGCGTGTGCGGAGCACGGCCCGACGATTATTATAAGCTTGTCGCTCTTGCCCGTTATTACGTCCGATATGGCAATATCCCTTGCCGCTTTTACCGCTTTAAGCTTTTCGGGCAGGGGCATCTGCGCCTTGATTTCTTCGGGTTCGGGTATCCTTATCTGCTTTTCAAACATTCTTAGCCTCCAAAATTTTTCTCACGCTTTCCCGTATCTCGGACGGAATATAGCCGTAAAACTCTTTGTTGAATTTAAACGAGTTGCGCACCAGCGTAGAGCTTATATGCAAGCTCTCCTGCTCGGCGGGGATATAGATGGTAATCAGCCCGTCCATAAGCTTTTTGCTTGCAAAGTGGTTGCGGTTTTCGTATTCGAAATCTATCGTATCGCGCACGCCCCGCACGTAAAAGGGCGTGTTCTCTTGCTTTAAAAGGTCGACGACCGCGCCGTTATAAGCAACGACCTTAATCCTGTCGTCCGTGCCGAAAAGTTCCCTTAAAAGCGCCAGTCTTTCCTCGCTTGAAAAAAGACAGGTCTTGTCCGTATTTATCATTAAGGCGACGGTCACGCCGTCGAAAATTTTCAAAGCTTTTTCGACCACTTCCTTATGCCCCGATGTGGGCGGGTCGAACGTGCCCGCAAACACGCAAGTTTTCATATATGCTCCTTAAATTTTTCTGAAAAACGAAAGGTACGTCTTGCCGTACTTGCGCTCGTCGTAAAGCTCCAGCCCCTCGACTTGCCCGATAAACGCGCGGTCGCGCTCGTATACCGCCACGCCGCCGTCATTCAGCAAGCCGCGCCTTGCAATTACTTGCAGGGCAGGCGCGCCGTAGTCGAACCTGTACGGAGGGTCAATAAAAATCAAATCGTATTTAAAAGTCGTCTGGTTGAGGCACGCAAGATAGTCGCAGTTGGTCACCGTGCCCTCTTCCTTAACGCACGCAAGATTTTTTTTGAGCACCGCAAGGCTGTCTTTGGAAACGTCGTTGAAGTGCACGGAGCCTGCGCCGCGCGAAATACATTCCAGCCCGAGGCTGCCGCTTCCGCAAAACAGGTCCAGCACCGAAGCCCCCGCAACCTTTGCGGAGAGTATGTTGAACAGGCTTTCCTTAACCCTGTCAGAGGTGGGGCGTATGTCGTCGCCGGGAAATTCCGCAAGCTTTCTGCCCCTGTGCCTGCCGCCTATAATCCTCACTTTCTGCGCCTCTTGCCCTTGGTATTCGTTTCCTCGAACTCCTTGGCTTTAATTCTTTTAAGCTTGCCCAGGTAATAGCCCAGCGTATGCGCGCCGACGGGCAGTATAATCATAATAAAGCTGAGCGCCTGATAGCTTGCCCCGAAATAGAAATAGGGGAAATACGCCCAGCCGCACACGTATTGCAGGCAGAAGCCGGTCACGACGTTGTGCACGCACAGCTCGATAATCTGAAAAATTATGAACGGTATGCAGAGGATAAACCCGACCAACACACCCTTCCATATTGCAAACTCGCCCGTGCGGTATACCCCCCTTTCGTCGGTGGAGCCAAGCTCGCGCTTCTGCACGTTCAATAAGGTCTTGTTGTAAGCCGCCGAGCCGTTGGCTCTGCCGAAAATCACCAACGAAGCGGCAAGCATAATTTCGCCGCCTATAAGCGCGATTAAGCTGACCGCAATGTCCTCCGTATAGCTTGCGTAGGCGATTATGGTCGCGCTTATGACCAGCATAAGCATTATCGGAAACGCAAGGTCAATTAAAATATTTTTAGCTTCCAACAGCACTTTGCGCTTTAAATCCACCGCCTGCCGTTCCGACTTTATTTCATCTTCCAAAAGTAATTATCCCCCTTTCCGAAACGAATATATCAAGGGGAACGTCGTTTTCTTCCTCCTGCAATTCGTCCGTATACTGTAAGCTATAACCTATGCCGACCTTCAAAATTTCTTTGCCGTCGGCAAAAAACCTGTCGTAATATCCGCCGCCGTAGCCTAAGCGGTACCCCCTTGAATTGACGGCAAGCAGCGGCGTTATGCACACGTCGATTGGTCCGCCGTAGGCTTGTCCTATAGGTTCGGAAATTCCGAGAGCGCTCTTTTTAAGCTCCTCTTCATTTCCCGAAAATTTTACGGGCACTATGTTTTGCCCCTCCACGCGCGGCAGATAAACGCTTTTGCCCTCCGCAATAAGACGGGCGATAAGCGCGTGCGTATCCGCTTCCGAGCCGTAGCTGTAATAGACGAAAAAGCTGCTCTTATCGGCAAACGCCTGCAAAACCGCATCGGCTATAGCGCCGTCGGCAACCTCCCTTGCGGAGTGCTGAAAATATTTGCGCTTGATTTTATATTTGTACCGCAGTTGGTCCTTCATAAAATTTAAGTTACGTACACCCTCTGGCTTCGGTGCGTGACCGAGCAAAGCGCCTCGTAAGAGATAGTGCCGCAGCGCTTGGCGTAATCGTCCGCGTCGGTAAACACGGGCATAAGCGCCCTGCCGTCCCTAGAAACGAACGCGTCCATACACAGCGTTTTTTCGCCGAGCGGCACCGTGCGGCGGAACCCGTCCGCATACCCCAGACGATAGGTATAAAGCTTGTCGTATTTTCTGTCCGCGATATTGTAGCCCACTCCGTTGCCCGTGGGTATGGTTTCGCGCGCGAGCCGCGCGTATACTTTAAGCGCGGGGGTCAGCTCGGTAACCTTGAAGCCCTTGGGCGCGTAGCCGTACAGCATAAGCCCGCAGCGCACACCGTCGTAAAGATATTTGCCGCCGCGCAGTATTCCGCCGCTTGCCGCAATATGCACCTGCACGTCGGGCGCGTAAGCCTTTACCGTATTCACGGCGGAGTCGAATAAATATAGCTGCTTCTGACTTTCCCCTACGTTTTCAACGGCGTACAGGTGGGAATATACCCCCTCCACGCTCTCGGGCGGCAGGGCGGAAAGAACGCCTTCGAGCTCCTTCCCGAAACAGCCGTAACGGTTCATGCCCGTATTAAGGGCTATATGGCATTTGCCGCTGTCGACCAGCTTTGCGCTTTTAAGGTCGGTCACCGTCGGCGTGAGATTATAGTATTTTATCTTGGCGGCGTCCTCGCCATCGAGCGGCGGCGCAAGCACGAGTACGGGCTTTGTCACGCCGCAAATTCTAAGCTCCGCGCCCTCGTCTACGAGGGCAACGCAGAAACCGTCGACGACGTCCTCTATTGCGCGCGCGACCTCAACGGCGCCGTGACCATAGGCGTCCGCCTTGACCACCGCCCAGAAAAAGCGGCTGCCTATCAGCGAGCGCACGAAAAGCGCGTTCGAGCGTATTGCCGAAAGATTTATTACGGAAAGCGTTTTTTGCATACCACATAAATACGCTTTCAGCTCAGAAAAAGGTTAACCCCTATTTGAGATATTTTACCATAAAACAGGGCGCTTGGCAATAGTTTGGCAACAGTTTGCCGCTTATCCCTTTTCTGTTTTTACGCCCGGCTTGCGGTGCATTTTTCTAATAACCGGAATGACCGCGTAGGCAAGAAAAGCCGAAAGCAAAGTTAAAACGGCGTCCTTTGGCATATAGATAAAGTTATACGTAACCACCGCGCTCCACAGCCCCGCGTTGCCGTTCAGCTGCCATATCATAATGAAATAGGCAATGCCGAAAACGTAGTCGGTAAGGAATGCGGCAAGGGCCAAAAGAATAAGCTGCCACAGCTTTTTTTGTTTGGAATACGCTATTCCTGCAACGCCTGCCGAGGCGATAAACCCGATAATATAGCCGAACGAAGGCATTAAAACGTAGGAAAAGCCGCCGCCGCTGGTGAATACCGGCAACCCGACCAGCCCGACGAACGCATATACCGTCATTGCGATAATTCCCTTCTTCCACCCCAAAAGCAAGCCCGCAAGAACGGCAAACACCGTCTGAAACGTGAGCGGCATAAACGGAAAGGGAATTTTTATGTAGGCGCCCGCTATCATCAGCGCGACGAAAACCGCGCACTCGGCAATATCGACCGCCATAAGTTTTGTCGAGTATTTGTTCATATAGCGGTATTTTAAAATTTCGGGCTGTAAATGTCAAATAAATTGGATTGACAAAACGCGACAAAAGTTATAAAGTGTATACGGCAATGATTTACACCGTAACGTTTAATCCTTCGCTGGATTATTATCTGAAAGTTAATAATTTGAAGTCTGGCTCGGTTAACCGCACGGCTTCCGAAAGACTGACCGTCGGCGGCAAGGGCGTGAACATCTCGCTCGAGTTGAAAAAGCTGGGCGACGAGTCGGTTGCACTCGGCTTCGTTGCGGGATTTACGGGGCAGGAAATTTTGCGCGAGATTGATAAAACGGGTATCGCGCACGACTTTATAGAAGTTGACGGTCGGAGCAGAATTAACGTTAAAATCAAGTCGACGGCGGAAACGGATATAAACGGCGCGGGCGCGATTATAACCCCTGCGGACGTGGATAAGCTGACGGCAAAGCTAAAAGAAAAGCTTAAGGAAGGCGACTTCGTGCTAATCTGCGGAAACGCTCCCGCGTATCTGGGCAACGACGTTTACGCCGACATTATAAGCGAACTGAAAAAGATAAACGGCGTCAATTTCGTCGTGGACGCGTGCGGCAAGCTTTTGACCAACACGCTTAAATACAAGCCCTTTTTAATCAAGCCCAACTACTACGAGCTGTGCGAAATTTTCGGTCTGCAGGCCACCACCACTTTCGATACAAAAGTCGTTGCCGAGCACGCGCGCAAGCTTCAAAAGCAGGGCGCAAGAAACGTCATAGTTTCGCTGGGGTCCAGCGGCGCGGTTATGGTAACCGAAACGCAGCAGGCGCTGTACGTCAGGGCGGCAAGGGGTCAGCTGGTCAATTCCGTGGGCGCGGGCGACTGTATGATAGCCGGCTTCGTGCACGAATATCTGCGCACGGACAATTACTTCAAGTCGCTTAACTTTGCAACCGCCGCGGGAAGCGCGTGCGCCTTCACCGCCGACATTCCCACCAAGGAACAGATTGATTACGTAGAAAGTTTAATGTTGTAAATAAAGTAAAATTAAAGCCGCCGCGGCGAGTATTCGCCGCGGCGGGCTTTTCACGTTAATTCTTCTTAGTCTTTGCCTTAAATATGAGCGCCATTATGAATGAGAACACAACCGCCGCCGTTATACCCGCGCTTGCCGCCGCAAGGCTGCCCGTCACCGCGTAGAAAAATCCTTTTTCCGCACCCTTTATGGCGCCGTTCGCAAGCAGATATCCGAAGCCCGAAATGGGCACCGTGGCGCCCGCACCCGCAAAATCAACCAGCGGCTGATACACGCCTATCGCCGTCAACACGACGCCAGCAAGCATAAAGTAGACGAGAATTTTACCCGCCGTAAGGTCGGTAAAATTTATAACGATCTGCGCGATAACGCAGATAGCGCCGCCCACAACGAACGCCTTAATAAAGGCTAAAAAAATGTTTAATACTTCCATTGCCATATGATTTGCCCCCGTAATATGCCCCTTACACTTCCAATTGCACCGCGTGCGATATGCAGGGAATGGACTCCCCCTGTCCCGACGAAACGGTGGAAAGCAGCGCGCCCGTCGCGGCGAAAAGCACGCGCTTGTATTGCCCCAGCTTCATCTTGGTAAGGATATAGGAATTAAGCACGACCGCACTGCAGCCCGCGCCGCTGCCGCCCTGAAATTCGTCCTCGATAACCTTGTAAATAATCTCGCCGCAGTCGACGTGTTTTTCGGAAATATCGAACCCCTTTTCCCACGTCAAATCCTTTAAAATTCTCGAGCCCAGCGCACCGAGGTCACCCGACAAAATCAGGTCGTAATCCTCGGGCGAGGTCTCGGTATCGCGGAAGTGACGGATAAGCGTATCAGCGCATGCAGGCGCCATAGCCGCGCCCATATTGTTGACATCGGTCACGCCGAAGTCCACCACCTTGCCCATCGTTCCGTTGACGATTTTCACGCCGTCGCCGTTGTCCGAAATAAGGCACGCACCCGCACCCGTAACCGTCCATTGCGCTTGGGGAGGGCGCGTCGTGCCCTGCTCCAGGGGATAGCGGTACTGCCTTTCCGCCGAAGCAAAGTGACTGCCCGTCGCCGCAACCGCGCGGTGACAGTAGCCCGCGTTGACCATGGACGAAGCCAAAAGCATACTCTCGCTCATCGTCGAGCAAGCCGAATACACGCCCAGAAAGGGAATATCGAAATCGCGCGCGGCAAAGCTTGCGGAAATAATCTGGTTCAAAAGGTCGCCCGAAAACAGCACGTCGATTTCCTCGCGCTTAAAACCGCCGTTCTTAATCGCGCCGTCGATAACGTTGGAAAGCATTTTGCACTCCGCCTTTTCAAAGGTGCTTTCGCCGTACATATCGTCGGAAAGCGCGGTCTCGACGTACTCGCCTATAATGCCCGCGCACTCCTTGGGACCTGCCACGGACGAGGTTGAAATAATGCGGGGCGCATTGTTGAAAAACACGGTGTGCCCGCGTAAAAGTTTACCGTTCATCAACGATAGTTTTAATCAACCGCCGCTCTTTTATGTATTTTTTATTTTGGTTATTGTTAAAAGCCCCGCGGCGGTCGCCGCGGGGCTTTCATATCAGTCCTTATTTTCGTCGTCGGTAAAGCCCATATCGGTTATGGGGTCGGCGGGCTTGTAAAAGCCTCCGACGTCGAACACCCTTCCGTCGTCCACGGGCATGGGCGCAACAACGTTGCGCACCACCGTCCTCACGGGAGCCGCCTGCGCCGCCGCTCTGTCTGCGGTCTGCGCGGGCTTCTTGGTCGTATCTATCTTGGTGGTAGTCACGGTGGTCATAACCGCGTCGGGCGGGCACACGGGCGCCGCGTCCTTTGCGGGCTCCTCCTTCTGTTCCGCCGCCTGTTGCGCGTTGGGGGTCAGCACGTTTTTAAGCGCAAGCGTAATAATCTCGGTCAGCGTATCCACGGTAACCGCCTTGCCCGTATTCGCGTCGGTCATTAAAGGCTGACCGACTTTCAGGTCGGCACGCAGCTTAGCCATTTCGCATTCCAGTCTGGTCGCCGCGGTCTGTTCCGAGCGCAACGCCGAAAGCTGATTTTCAATACTGATTAGCAGCGCGCTGTCGCTTACGCTGGGCGCGGCTTGGGGCGCGTACTGCGGCTGAGGAGCCTGTTGTGTCTGCATAGGAGGCATCTGCGGCATTTGCGGCATCATCATCTGAGGCTGAGCCATACGTGCCGCCATACGCTCCTCGCGTTCCTCGCGGCGGCGTTCGTCTTCACGCTGTCTGCGCTCCTCTTCCCTGCGCTCGCGTTCTTCCTGCTCGCGCTTGCGCTCTTCCTTTTCTTCCAGCCTGCGCTGTTCTTCACGCTCACGCTTTTTCTTTGCCGAACGCGCCGCAAGCGCAATTATCAAAATGAGAAGTATCAACGCCGCAACCGCGATTACTATCCACAGCCAGTTGGTAACGACGAATTTAACGATTTTATCCCAAAGCGTAAGCTCTTTCGCGGGGGTCGTATAGGTGAACGATTTTACCGTGTACTGCGCCGCGCTTGCGTCAAGTTCGAAGTTATCCGTGTCGAGAAGTTCAGCCTTAACGTAATACTGCGTTTCCTTTGCAAGGTCAGCCGCCGCAACCTCTTCGGTGCAAGCTTCGTCCTTGTAGTACTTCAAGGTTACTACGTCCGCAAATGCACCTATGTAGCTTTCACTTGCGAATACGGGAAGTCCGCCGTCCGTCTTGGTTGCGGTCAATATCGCTTTAGATATGTTCCAGTCAACCGCCGCCTCGTTTGCGTTCAGCACCATTTCGTCGTAGACAACCGCGAACACGGTTTTCTTCAAAGTCTTAGCCGTAGCCCATTCGTAATTTTCGGGGTCGTTCAGTGCAAAGACCGCCTTATATGCACCTGCGTTCAAACCTGCAACCGTCTTTTCCGCAACAAACGTCATAAGGCTTTCGTCGTATCCGTTGAAGTCCGTCGCCTTAGGTTTAAGCGAAACGCCCGTATACTTTAAACCACCCTTGAACGTGGGCAGTGCAACCTTTTCGCGGGTTACCATAATATTGTTTATTACAGGCGCAGTAAACTCATCGTACTTAACGGTCAACGACTGATTGCCGTACTTAAACTTGCCGTTGTCGCTCAAGCCCGTAAAGTCGAGTTCATAGTCTTCGATTGCCGCCGTCGTGCCATTGTTATATACCGCCGTTACCGTCAGCTTGGCTTTTAAGTCGTCCAAAGTGTTAGCCGTGGTATAATCCTTTTCCGAAAGCTCGGCTTTTATTTCGGTAATCACCGCATCACTTATAGTCAGCGTAGCGGTCTTGCCTGCGGGGTCGTTGTAATTTGCGGGGTCGGGGTTGGTAAAGGTTGCCGTAACCGTATGCGTGCCAATCGAGGTCATATCGGTTGCGCAGGAATACGAAACGGTCATGCCCGCGGGAAGCTGCGTTTCGTCTATCCAACCGGTGGGGTCGAACGCATTGCCCGTAAAGGTTATGCTCTTTGCCGTGAATAAACCGTCGGGTATAACGTAATCGGCTTTTGCAATCGTCAAGCTTGCCGTGACGTTGTCGGGCGTAGCGTGGTCGGTATCGCCGACGAACTCAACCGTGACGATATAGTCGCCCGCGCCGTTGGGCTTGCCCGTAATGGACGCATAAGTGCCGTCCGCCTGCTTCTTTTGGTACGTAATTTTGTCAACGCTTACGCCTGTCAAATCGCCCATGAGCGTGGAAGTATCAACCGAAATTTCCACGTCGTTACCGCTATAGGTTGCCGTAAATCCGTTGGTTCTGTCGCCCGAAACGCCCGCCGAGCCGTTAAGCCCCACTCCCGCCATATTGTAAACGGGAAGCGCGGAAATGGTCAGCGTTGCCGTCTTGTCCGCAACGTCGTTATAGTTTGCCGAATCGGGATTCGAGAAGGTTGCCGTAACCGTGTGCGTGCCAATCGTAATCCAGTCGTCGCACGAATACGTAACCGTCATACCCTGCGGCAACTGCGCCGTATTTATCCACCCCGTGGGGTCGTACGCCGTGCCTGTATGAGTTACGGTTTTATCGACAAATACGGTGTCGGGAATATTATATGTGCCCTTGGCTATGTCGATAGTTTCGGTATAGGCGGGTATTGTCAGCCCGTCAACGCCTATCGTAATAGTAACGCCGTTGCCCGCGTCGAACGTTCCGCTTGCCGTGCTTACCGTCAGAATACTCAAATCTTCGAGCTGCCCCGAGCTGCCCGTGTTCCAGACAACGGTTGCCGAAGTTATTGCCGCCTTTATCTCGTCAGCAGTCACGGGGTAGGTGAACTCCGTCGTACTCATCAAAATAAGGCTTATGGAGCTTACTTCTACCGCCGTCGCGTTGATACTGTACTGTATAGGGAACTTGCCGTCGCTTGTGGAAATTATAAGCGTGTTGGAACCGTTTACCAGCTTGCCGCTCGCCGCCTTAATCTGAACCTTAAATTCAGTTGAACTTAAAGCCGCGCTTTTGCCGTCGCTATATGTTGCCTCTATTACAAAATAACTCTTTATAGTGGTTAAATTGGTCGTCGTATAAACGGTAGCCGTAGGTGTATACGATTTTACGCTCAACCCCGTTATTGCGCGTTCCTGAAATTCAAGCTCTATACTGCCCGACTCCACCGTGTAGTTGGAATCTGTCGGCGTGAATATCCAATCGTATGAGTTTGTTCCGTCCTTTGCAACTTCGCCCTGCTTCCAGGCAAACGTGCCAGGAGTGCCGCCCGTATCAGAAACAAGGTTAGGTAGCCCGTCCGTTACAAACGGTATGCC
>JAIDIR010000043.1 GCA_029052615.1 Clostridia bacterium
CTACTGGGGGGGGGGCAAGCACTTTTAAGTTCTAAGCAAAGCGCAGCAAAAAAGGCTTTGCTTTATATACTCACGCCCGTATTCTGTGCAGGACTATGTCTTGGCACAGTTTTTTCATTTATAAATAATAAGGCATACGGCGCGGCAACCGTTGCAACTGTCAACGAACTTACCATAAGCGGTTCGGGTGCGGCTACCAACGGTTACGTTTTCAAGCAGGAAAACCTGAATACGCTGTACAATAAAATTTTAAATCAGGAATCGGGAGCCACGCTTGCGGACATAAAAAGCAGGTTAAGCGGTACTGCAACCTACGCGGGCGCGGGTACCGTAAATAAAATGATACGTTCCGACGAAATAAACGGCGGTGCGCTTTTAAAGGTCAATTTCGGCGGCTTCGAATGGCAGGTCACATCGGCTACCACAAGCAATGGTGGCGACGTAATTGCGACCCTATGGATGACTGACAATAACCCGAGCGTTGCCGAAAGTACGTATACCGCAGACAATAACCCCGGTTATTCTACACCTGATAATCAAACTTATTCTTCATCAATATACGGTACAAGCATTATTCGTACAAGGGCGCTCAATGCGGGCGGAAATTACGTTATAGTAGATAATAAAAGACAGGGTTCGTTATCTACTACCCCGATTTCACAGTCGGCAAGTCATATTTTTGCAAAATTTACTATGACGTCCGTTACCAATAATTTAACAAATTATATCGTTCAGCCAAAGGACGTAGCCTATCAGTCGCAGGAATCATTTGCGGGTTTAAATTATAATACTTCTATATATAACTGTATGAATGATGCCTATGGCACTCCTTACATAAATGCCTGGCGAGCAAATTTGGATGACTGTGTAAACAAACTCAATTATTCAGCTTGGCAGAACGACTATCTTTGGTTGCCTTCGGTAACGGAAGTCGGTGGAGCTTATTCAACATCACCAAAGGTAACGGTTGAAGGAATATGGAATATGCAGACTCTTGCCGTCAGGGCGAGAGCCGCTGCGTGGATACGTTCTTCGCTCAACAGCGATTGGGTAAGCTGTATTTATTACAACAGTAACGGATATTTTGCTTCCGGCTATCCTTGCAATAATGGTGGTGTTCGTCCAGCAATACACCTTAATTTAACCAAGGCGCAGGCTGCCGCGGCTACTATTTTAAGCAATCAGCCTTCGGCGGCAAGCTCCAACCTTACCTACAACGAGCACGAGCAAACCTATACGCCGTTAGGTTTCGATAGTACCACTATGGAAATTACGGGCAACAAGGCAACTATCGTCGACGATTACACCTGTTCGGTAACACCCAAAGCGGGCTATACCTGGGCGAATTACGATACTTCCGCCGTTGAAATACCTTGGAAAATGGAAAAGGGTACGCCTAACGTAACGCTGGGGTACGTTGATACAAATATCGACCTTAATAAATTATATTTAAAGGATTACGGTACTTTGCCCGCAATACAAAACGTTCACGAGCAAGCCACGGCGGGCAGTTTAAACTGGAATTCGGGTGAAGTTCCGGTTAAAAATAAACAGGGTGGATACAAATGGACTTTCACACCTACCGACACCGCAAACTATAATGACGTGACGGGAGCGGAGCCGCTCGTATTCAAGGAAGCGCAAATTACCGGTTTGCAGGTGACCAAAAACGACGGCAAGGATATTTACGATAAATACAATACCGCAATTTATAATTCGTTGGAAGCGTATATAAAGTCGTGCATAACCGTCAAGATTAAGTACGAAGATAACACGGTAAGCACGTCGCCCGTTGCGGACGGTGATTATTCCGTAACCACAAACGATATTTCGGTAACTTCGGGCACCTCGCAGAGTAAGACCATAAGCGTAAGAGTTAAAAACACGGCTGAAAACACGCAGCTGCGCGGAATGACGGGCTCGCTGACGACCGACGTAAACAAAGCGGTTATCAATTCTATGAGCGTTGAGTTGGCGGACGACCCCAAAACGCTTACGTATCCCTTAACTCTTGCCGACGTCAAGGCAAATTACGCCGTGTATCTGGGGTGGAACTTTGCGCCCCTCGAACTGCTTGCGGACGAAAGCAAGGTCACCGTTGCTTTAAAGGACGGCGGAGAGCTTAGCGCGGGAACTTTAACCTTCCTGTTTACCTATACGGACGGTTCGTTGACCCAGACTTCCGACCCCGTGGATATAGAAATTTCCAAGGGCACGTTTAACGTCGACGATATTACTTTCGTCGGAAACACGGAAAAAATAGTTTACGACGGTCAGCCGCATAAGCTTGAAATTTCTGGCACCTTGCCCGACGGCGTAAGCGTTGAATACACCGTTACGGGGCAGACCGCAACCGAGTTTACAAATGCGGGCAGCTACGTATATACTGCAAGCTTTAAGCACGAAAACGGCAATTATAACGCAATTACCAAGACTTTAACGGCAACTTTAACAATTTCACAGGCAACCTACGTAATGCCTACGGGCTATCAGACGAGCAAGCAGGCAACTTACACAGGTTCGCAAATTGCTTTGCCCGCAAACTGGATTTCGGGCTTGCCTTCGGGCGTTTCAGTAAAGTATTACGAGGTGGTTAATAACGTGGTCAGCGCAACCGAATTTACGGGTGCGACCAATATCGACGTATATAATTTAAAGGCGGTGTTCACCGTTGACGACCCCGTCAACTACGAAGTGCCCGACCCCGTGGATTTGACTTTCGAAATCACCAAGAAAAACGTTTACACGGATAATCTTTCGTTTACGGTTACGGGCGCGGAAGAGAGCGGCAATAACGCTTACACCGCAACGTATAGCCCCGATACGACCGTTTCGTTCGAGCTGGGCGGCAATCTGGTAAAGACGGACGGCACGGAGGTTACACCTGCGCTTACATATACTTACGAAAGACAGGCGGACGGCGCGTGGGTTGCTGCTTCGGCGGCGGATTTGAAGAACGCGGGTACTTACCGCGTGACCGTTGCGGTTAAAAACGAGGACGCGACCTATGCGGACGTCGATAACAAGGTAATTACTCTTACTATTAAAAAAGCCGATTATACTCTGGACGAGGCGCTTTTTAAGGGAGCAACCGTCGAGTTTGACGGCAAGGACCATACTCTGACTATCGGCGGCGAGCTGCCCGACTGGATAACCGAAGTCGTTTACACGGTGGAAGGGCAGGACGGCACGAGCTTCAGCGCGGTTGGTACTTATGATTTCACGGCAACGTTTAAGCACGAAAACGGAAATTATAACGACGTGCAGCCCCTGTACGCCACGCTTAAAATTAACACGGCGGGCGTTGCTTTGGACGTAACGTTTAACGGCGACACCGTAACGTATGACGGCGGAATCCATATGATTGCGTTGGACGGCACTTTGCCCGCTTGGGTAACTGTTACCTACTACGTGGGCGAAGAGGAGTTTACCGGCGCGGTGAATGCGGGTACTTACGAAGTAGTTGCAAGGTTCACCGTTGACGAGAGCCTTTACAACAAGCCCGAAGAAATGACGGCAACTCTGACGATAGAGGCGGCGGTATATGAATTGACGGGCGTGACCTTTGAAAACGGCGCGTTCGTATACGATGGCGAAGCGCACAGCATTTTTATCGGCGGTGCGGAACTGCCAGAGTGGATAACCGTATCTTATACGGGTAACGAAGTTTCCGAAATAGGCACGCACACGGTTGTTGCAAAGTTTACGCACGAGAACGGCAATTACAAGATGATTGGGGATATGACGGCGCAAATCGTCATTTCCAAGGCTAAGATTGCGTTGCCCGTTTACAAGGGAACTTTAAGTTACAGCGGTGACGAAATTAAGCCCACAGCGGCAGACTTTGAAGGCTTTGATTCTGCGCTTATGTCGTTCGTCGAAAGCAAGACGGCTGCGGGCTTGAACGCAGGTACATACAAGGCGGTGTTCGCGTTGACCGATACCGAGCGCTACGAATGGGCAACCGCAACGACCTATAAAAAGGCGCTGTTTGCGGTGGTTTACGACGAAGTCGTACTTGAAGATTACGAGGCGGCGGTTGAATGGAATATTGCCAAGGCAAAGATTTCGGCAACCAAGGCGAACGGCAAACTTCCCGTATTTGCAAGCGAAAGCTTCAGCGGTTCGTTCGCGGATATAGTCGGCTTGAAGTACTACACCGACGAAACTTGCGCGGAGGAAATTTCCGCCGACGAGCTTGCTTACAGCACTAAGTATTACGTAAAAGCCGAGCTTTTGGACGGCACTAACTTCGAGCTGGACGAAAGCGCAACGGTGTTCGCCAAAACGGCGTTCGAATATACCACTCCCGAAAAGCAGTTGACCATTTGGGAAAAAATCGTTAAATTCGTTGTGACCAATTGGTTGTGGATAGTAATTGCAGTTGTGGCGCTGATACTTCTCATAACCATAATAGCGTGCGCGGCGCGTGCTTCCAGGAAAAAGCGCGAGCGCGAGGAACAGCGCAGGCTGGAGGAAAAAGCCGAGCGCGAGCGCAGGGAAGAGCGCGAAGAACAGCGCAGGCGCGAGGAACGCGAGGAGCGTATGGCGGCGCGTATGGCTATGCCGCAGATGATGCCGCAAATGCCCCCGATGGGACAGATGCAGGCGGCTCAACCTATGGCGGCTGGCGGTGCCGTTGGCGGCGCTTCGTCCAACGAACTTGCCGAGCTTAAAGCCGAAATGGCGGCTATGAAAGCAAGTCAGGATATGGCTAAGGAACTGGCTATCAGGGCGGAAATGACGGCAAGGGAAATGGCGTTGCGCGCCGAGCAGAACGCCGTTATGCGCAGTGATATAAACGCCCTGCGCGGCGGCGACCAGACCTCGGGCATTATCGGCATATCCATAGATAAGCTGACAGAGCTGGTTGAAAAGACGGTTGAAAGGGTGCTTAGCGGTAAGGAAAAACCTGCGGCGGCTGCGGCGGAAAGCAATGCCGCGCCCGTTACGGCGCAGGTACCTCCCGACGCGGTTATGACCACCGTGACGACCACCAAGATTGACACGACCAAGAAGCCCGCGCAGACGGCGCAGGCGCCAGCCCCTGCGGTGAGGACGGTGGTGCGCAACGTGGTTGCACCCATGCCCGTCGACGACGGTAGAGTGTTTGACGTGGGCGGCTTTTATACCCCCGCAGACCCCGTAACCGATATGGCTAACCTGTTAGGTGACGACGACAAAAACGAATAAAAAAAAGCCCTGCGGCAACCGCCGCGGGGCTTTAATTTTTTTGTCTTAAATATTATTTACCACACCCGAGAAAAGCGTTGAACCGTAGCGGTCGGTAAGAATGAAGCCGAACGCTCTGTCAAGTACGAAATCCGAACGGATAATCTTTTGCTCAGGACCGGCGGATGTCGCGTCCGAACTTACAACCGTTACTGCCGCGCCCTCGATGCCCGTCTTGTCTACCGTCAGATCGGTCACGTGCTGAATTTTCGCGCAATAGCAATCCCTTTCGGTAAGGGTCGAATAATCGCAGCCGTCCGTAAACAATTTGTTCACGCCGAACTTCTCCTGCAAAACGCTGATTATGCCGTCGTTGTATTTGCATTTGTACTCGGGGAAAATACAGCGCGTTTCGTATAAAGTATTGTTTTCTATATCGTAACCGCCGTAATTTTTGATGGCGTTGACCTCCGCAATGGTCTGCTCGGTAAACACGTCGTCAACGGTATAGCCGTCTTTTGGCAGAATAAATTTTATCTTGTAGCCGTTGTAAGCGGAAGTGTAGAAGGTCGAATATTTTTCCGTTTCCCAAACCTGTCCGTAATTGTAATAGCCCTGCAAAAGCTTTTTGCGCGTGACCGTGCCGTCCTTTGCGGTAAAGGCGTAATCGTCCTTAGTGAATGACAGGTCGCTTCCGTTCGTCGCCCACACCGTCTTTAAATACAAGGTGTTGATAAGCGTAAAAAGCGTGTCGGTGGACAACTTAAAATCTTGGTCGATAAGCCCTCTGGTCTGCTCTTTGACGAAGCTGCGTATCGCGGCGTTTGCGCTGTCGTTGTCGTGCTTAAAGTCCGCCGAGTAGGAGTAGGCGTAATAGACGTTCGAAAGCTTGTCGATGCACGGCTGGTTGACGGGCGTGCCGTCGTTTATCCAAATGGAATTGCTCAAATCGAGCACGCTGATAATTTTACCGTCGTCCTTTATTTCCGATTGAAGGGAGCGGTAGAGTACGGGGAAATTGGTCTGCAGCTCCTCGTAGGAAACGCCCAGCGCGGATAAAAGCTCGGTGCGCGTATCGCCGTTAGCGCACTCCGCGGCAAGCGAAAGCGCCATAAAGACCGAAATGGGTGAAACGGTGAAATTTTCTTCCGACTGATAGCCCTCGTAAACCGCCGCCGCAAACTTTGCGGCAAACTGCTCGGTCTTGTCTTTAAACTTTATAAAGCGGTCGTTTTCGAGTTCAGTGTAACTGAGCGGAGTAGCCGTTTGCGGTTTGCCGAGCTGTGTGGATTTACCCGTTGCCCCGGGCGTGCCGCACGCCGCAAAAGAAAGCGCGCAGACAACCGAACACGCGCAAAGCGCAAGTTTTTTGAATTTCATTTTCGTACCCCTTGATACATTTGTCAAAAATATCATACCATAACCGTATAGTTTAGTCAATAGCCGCGCGGCGAAATTCGCCGCGCGGCTTTGTCAATTTATTTTTCCGCCGACACAAACAGTAAAAATTCGACCTTGTTTTACATTTTTCGTCGGGAGAAAGCGCGCTATAATGCTTGCACGATGCAAGTTTACGCGGAATACGCCATAATAGAAAATTTTTGTATGGACTTCACTCTGCTTGCGGCGGCAAAGGCGGCGTCTAAAAATCCCGCTAAATATTGGCGCATTGCTCTCGCATCCGTGCTGGGCGCGTGCTTTGCGGTCGTCTATCCGCTGATAGGCTTGGGCGGTGCGGTCGGAATAATCGTAAAGCTGGTTGCGGGTGCGGCAATGTGCGCGCTTGCAGGCAAGTACCAGACGGTTAAAGGGTATCTGAAATTCACCGCGGTCTTTACGGCGGCAACCTTTTTGACGGGCGGCGCGCTGATTGCAGTCTTTTCGCTTGCTGGGGTGAAGTATAAGGAGGGCGGAGGCTACATACTTTCGTCCGTGCCTATCGGCATACCGCTGTTCGCCGCGCTGGTGCTTTTGCTTATAGTCAAAAGAATAAAGCAGAAGTTCGTGGGCGCAAAGTGCGTTGCGGCGGCGTGTAAGATTTTCGTTGGCGAAAAGCAGGCTTCCTGCCCGGCGTTTTACGACAGCGGAAACAAGGTGTACTGTCACGGCGCACCCGTCAGCATAGTGCCCGCGCATATCGCCAAAAAGCTGACGGAGGCGGAGGGTATAAAAACTTACGTCGATATACATACTGTTGCAGGGAAAAGTAAAATTGCGGTATTTACTGCCGAAAAAATCGAGATTGACGACGGAAAAAATAACGTTACGCGGCACAACGTGATGCTTGGAATTTCGCCGCAGCACATAAATAAAATCGTGCTTCATCCAGATTTATCGGAGGTAAATTAAAAAAATGTTTGAAAAAATCAAAAGCCTGCTTCGCTCGATTTTCGGGCTGAACACACTCGACTACATATGCGGAACCGAGGCGCTGCCCCTGCCCCTGTCGGCGGATGAGGAAAGGGAAAAACTCACGCTTTTAAAGGAGGGTGACGAGCGCGCCAAAGCCGAGCTCGTAGAGCACAACCTGCGCCTCGTGGTGTACATAGCCAAAAAGTTCGAAGGCACGGGCGCGGACGGCGACGACCTCGTTTCGGTGGGCACCATAGGGCTTATAAAGGCTATCGATTCCTTCCGCGCGGACAAGAACATCAAGCTTGCAACCTACGCTTCGCGCTGCATCGAAAACGAAATTTTAATGTACTTAAGAAGACTGTCGCGCTCCAAACAGGAGGTGTCGTTCGACGAACCGCTGAACACCGACTGGGAGGGCAACGAACTATTATTATCCGACATCATGGGCACCGACGCCGACGCGGTCTATTCGGACGTCGAGGGCGGCGTGGAAAGAGAATTGCTCAAAAAATCGCTCGCGCGGCTGTCGCTGAGGGAACAGCGCATTATGCGTATGCGCTTCGGGCTTGACGGCGGCGACGAGATGACCCAAAAGGACGTTGCCGACAAGCTGGGCATATCGCAAAGCTACATATCCCGTCTGGAAAAAAAGATAATAGCTAAACTCAAAAAGGACATATCCCGCCAGATATAAGCCGCGCTTAACGCGCTTCAATCGGCTTTTCGTACATAATCAGGAGGTAAAGTTATGTACGATAAAGTCGTTATATGCGGCGTGGAAACGTCGGGTCTGCCCAAGCTTTCCAACAAGGAACAGGAAGAGCTTATGCTGAGAATAAAGGCGGGCGACAACGAGGCAAGGGAGCAATTCATAGTAGGCAATATGCGCCTGGTGCTCTCGCTCGTAAAGAGGTTCTGGTCCAAAAAGGCGAACGCGGACGACGTCTTTCAGGTCGGCTGCGTGGGGCTTATTAAGGCGATAGACAACTTCGATATTTCGGTGGGCGTGCGCTTTTCGACCTACGCCGTGCCCATGATTTTGGGTGAAATAAAAAGATATCTGCGCGACGCCAACTCGTTGCGAGTTTCTCGCTCTATCCGCGACACGGCTTATAAGGTTTTAAAGGTGCGCGAAAAGCTGGAAGAGGAGTGCGACGACGTGACTTACGACCGCATCGCAAAGGAAATGAACGTCGCCGTTTCGGAGGTTGCTTACGCGCTGGACGCCATTTCCGACCCCGTATCGCTTTACGACCCCGTGTACAACAAGCAGGGCGACACGCTTCTTTTAATGGACCAGATTTTCGACGTCAAGAACAACGACGAGGTGTGGACGGAGAAAGCCGCGCTGTACGAGGCTATAACGCGCCTGGGCGAAAGGGAGCGTTCGATTTTGTTCCTGCGCTATTTCGAGGGCAAGACCCAAACCGAAATTTCTTCGGAAGTGGGCATATCGCAGGCGCAGGTTTCGCGCCTTGAAAAGAGCGCTTTAAAGCGCATTAAGGCGGACATCTGCTGAAAATTTTATAATAATTCCAAGCCGGTAAGGTCAATCCCTGCCGGCTATTATTTTTCGTATTTTAATTGACTTTTCAATTTGACGGTAGTATAATAGAAAAGTAAGGAATTTAAAGAAAGTAAGGAATTTCGGAGGTAATCGTGGAAATTGCAAAACTGACGACCAAAGGGCAGTTGACGCTGCCCATCACCATAAGGCGGCAAATGGGGCTGGACGCCGGCGACAAGATTGCGTTTATGGAAAAGGACGGGGAAATTATGCTGATAAATATCGACAGAATTTCGGTGGGCTCGCCCAAAAACTATAACGCGAACATCCAGAACGTCATAGCATCAATGAAAATCGAAGGGCTTGAAGTGGAGGACGAATCGGTCAGATATATGCACGACAGGCTGGAAGGTAAAATAACAGTAGAGGACAGGGTTGCGCAGATAAGACGCAAATATTCTAAGGCTTGATATGGCAAATTTTTTCGATAAATACGAACTGTATACCGAGGGGGACAGTATATATTGCTATCCCGGGACGTACGTTTTGAAAAACAAGCTGGGCTTGCAGGAATATCCGCAACTTAAAAAAGCCGAAACGGAGCTGGTGTCCGCACGGCTTTTCGAGCAGGAAATAAATCCTGTTAAGGGTATTTTCGATAAAAAGCATCTGTACGCCATTCACAGATATCTTTTTCAGGATATTTACGACTTTGCGGGTAAGACCAGAAAGGAAGATATTTCAAAGGGCAATACCAAATTCTGCGTACATATTTACGTGGAGGAGCAGCTGTCCCAGCTGTTTGCAAAGGTCAAAAATATCAAAGCGGGAGAGAATTCCGACCGCCAGACCAAGATATCTTTTCTTGCATATCTGATGGCGGAGCTGAACATAATCCACCCTTTTAGGGAGGGCAACGGCAGGGCAATACGCGAATTTATCCGTCAGTACGCTTTAAAACTGGGGCTTACTATAAACTGGGGCGCAATCGAGCGCGAAAGATTGCTTGAAGCAATGGTTGCAAGCGTGTTGGATATTTCCGATTTAAAATCGTGCCTTGACAAAATGATACCGTAAATATGACAGATTTGGCATATTGAAGCCCCGACGGCGCATTAAAAACGTTCAAATAACGGCTTTTTTCAAATTTAACGTTTGAATTCGGGGCGATATATGGTATAATTAATACGGTTCGGAGGACTAAATGCAAATAATCGATTGGATAGCCATAGGCGTCGTTCTGTTATCGCTTGTAATAGGTATGATGCTTGGCTTCGGCAAATTGCTTAAAATATTTACGGGCGGCATTGTCGGCATAATAATCTCGGTTTTCGTAACCTACTTCTTTATAGGCGTGGTTGCAAGCTGGGGATTCGTGCAGGACATAATGGGCAAGCTGCACACGGCAATGGTGAACGCCAATAACGGCTTCGTCAATTTCCTCATTAAAATAGGCATAGAAAAGGTCATTCTGGGAATTGCGCTGTTCATAGTCGTTCAGCTACTCAGGATATTGATAGTCAGAATAATAAAGAGTATAGTGGAAATCGAAAACCCGGTAATCAGGGCGTTCAACCGTATCGGCGGCATGATATTTATGCTTGCGGTTACGTGTATGGTGGTGCTGCTCGTTTTCCATATCATCGACCTTATAGGCGGCAGTACGGAAGAGAGCTTTAAAAATTATCTGAGCGGAAGTGTGTTCAAAATCGACTGGGTGTTCGAACACAACCCCCTCAAATACATAGTTGCGAAAATCGGCGGATAAAATTCAACAAAATTCGAGTGCGGCAGACAACATTCAATCGTCTGCCGCATATATATT
>JAIDIR010000044.1 GCA_029052615.1 Clostridia bacterium
GTGGTAGACGAAAACAAGGTTGAAGCGCTTATCGAGGTCAAGGTTACGCCTCAGAAGGGAGAGGGCTTCGACGCTATCGCGCGCGAAATCGCCGAGCACGAGGAGGTTAAAAACCTCTATCTTATGAGCGGCGGCTACGACCTTGCGGTTATAGTCGAGGGCAAGTCCTTAAAGAGCGTTTCGCGCTTCGTTTCCGAAAGGATATCCACCTACGACACCGTGCTTTCCACGGCAACGCATTTCATCTTGAAAAAGTATAAGGTTGAGGGCGCGTTAATGAAAAAGACAGACGAAAACCGTCTGTCCGTTCAGCCGTAAAGAATTATGCGTAGCTTTGTAAACGACCGCGCAAAGAGCTTAAAGCCCAGCGGTATAAGAAAATTTTTCGATATAGTTCAGGAGATGGAGGGCGCCATTTCGCTCGGCGTGGGCGAGCCCGATTTCGTCACGCCCTGGTACATACGCGACGCCGCGGTGCGTTCGATTAAAAGGGGCATGACCCAGTACACGGGCAACAGGGGGCTGCCCGAGCTGAGGGAAAATATATGCCGCTATATGCGCGAGAGATTTGCCGTCGAGTGCGACCCCGCGCACACCCTCGTCACCGTGGGCGCAAGCGAGGCGATTGATCTGACCCTGCGCGCAATCTGCGGTATCGGCGACGAAATTCTGGTGCCCGAGCCCTGTTACGTTTCCTACGCGCCCACAGTGGTGCTTGCGGGCGGCACGCCCGTTGCGGTGGAATGCACGGCGGACAACGACTTCGTGCTTACACCCGCGCAGCTGGAGGCGGCTATCACCCCCAAGACCAAGGCGCTCATTCTTGCCTACCCCAACAACCCCACGGGCGCGATAATGACCAAGGAACAGCTTCAGGCAATTATACCCGTGATTGAAAAGCACGACCTGTTGGTAATTTCGGACGAAATTTACGCCGAGCTTACGTACGTGGGCAAGCACGTTTCAATCGCTTCGCTGGGCAATATGCGCCAAAGAACGGTGGTTATAAACGGCTTTTCCAAGGCGTTTGCAATGACGGGCTGGCGCGTGGGCTTCGTGTGCGCGCCTGCGGAAATCGACGACGCCATGTTCAAAATTCACCAGTACGGCATTATGTGCGCGCCCAGAGTTTCCCAGCACGCCGCAGCCGCCGCGCTTGCCGAAGGCTTTTCGGACGGCTTTTCGGTGGTTGAAGAGATGCGCTCCGAATACGCGCGCCGCGGCAGGTTTATGGTAAACGCGTTCAATTCGCTGGGGCTTAAATGCTTCCAGCCCAAGGGCGCTTTCTACGTCTTTCCGTCCATTGCAAGCACGGGGCTGGACGGCGAGGAATTTGCCAACCGTCTTTTAAAGGAAAAGGGCGTGGCGGTGGTGCCCGGCTCTGCGTTCGGCGAAGCGGGCAAAATGCACGTGCGCTGTTCGTACGCCACCTCGCAGGAAAATCTGTCCGAGGCAATTGGCAGAATAAGTGATTTCGTCAAATCTCTGAAATGACATTTGATTGACAAACAAGGTTTAATACTATATAATAATGTACGCGTTCCGGAAAGGCGGGGCGCGTATTTTAATAAAAACGGTTAAAAGAGGTATTTATAGATGGCAGATCAACAGTTTGTAATGACCAAGAAAAATTACGACGCACTGGTAGCGGAGCTTGACAATCTCGTCAAGGTAAAGCGCCCCGAAATTATCGAAAGAATTGCCGAAGCGCGTTCGCACGGCGACCTTTCCGAAAATGCGGAATACGACGCCGCAAGAGAGGAGCAGCGCTCCAACGAGGGCAAGATAGCCGAGCTCGAATATCAGATTAAAAACGCCGTAATTCAGGGCGAAATCAACGACAATTCGTACGTGCACCTCGACTCCGTGGTTACCGTGCGCGACGAAGAATTCGGCGAGGAGGAGGTTTACACCATCACATCCGTGACCGACGTCGACGTTATGCAGAACAAGATTTCTTCCGAATCCCCCGTGGGCTCGGCGCTTATGAAGAAAAAGAAGGGCGACGTGGTGACGGTGGTTTGCCCCGACGGCTCGTCCTACAAATTGAAGATTTTAGCTATAAAGTAATTTACGGTATTGAATATGCAGAATAACGAAAATACTACTCCTCTTACCGAGGAGGAAGAAAGGGAACTGCTTGCCGAACAGGCGCGTATCCGCCGTGAAAAGCTTGCAAAGCTTTGCGGCGAGGGCAGCAACCCTTACGAAAAAACCAAATACGAAGTGACGGCAAATTCGCTTTCCGTCAAGGAAAATTTCGAAAAGCTGGAA
>JAIDIR010000045.1 GCA_029052615.1 Clostridia bacterium
CGTCATATGTGTATAAGCGACAGGCCGCGTCGCCGTGAGTATACCTGCCCAAATCGCACTCGCCTAAAATTACGCCGTCCTTTAAATACAGAATGCGGTTGCCGCGCCGAGCCGAGCGCATATCGTGGGTTACCATAACCACGCTCTGCCCCAGCTCGTTGAATTTGGTGAGAGTGTCTAAAACGTCAAGCCCCGTCTTGGAGTTGAGCGCGCCGGTGGGCTCGTCGGCAAACAGTATTTCGGGCGAGTTGATGAGTGCGCGCACAATGCCCACGCGCTGAGCCTCGCCGCCCGAAATCTGCGCGGGGAATTTCTTTTGCGTTTCCTCCGAAATGTCCACCGCCGCAAACAGCTCCTTCGCCCTTGCGAGCAGCGCCTTTTTGTCCTTGTTTACCAGCAAGCCGGCGGCAAGCACGTTGTCCGTAACCGACATTCCGTCAATCAGATATATCTGCTGAAATACAAAGCCGCAGTGGTCGCGGCGGAACACCGCAAGCCCGTCCTGCGACAAATCCGAAATGACTTTATCGCCGAAGGTTATAGTGCCGAGGGTGGGCGTATCCATGCCCGAAAGCGCGTACAAAAGCGTAGATTTGCCCGCGCCGCTCGCGCCCATAATTACGGTAAAATCACCCTGATAAAGTTCCAGGTCGACGTTCTTTAAAACGTGCTGCTGGTGACCTCCGTTGGAAAAGGTCTTGCTTAAATTTTGTGTTTTAAGTAGCGTGTTTTTCATAGTTTTTCTCCTTTACCCCCGTAATATAGCGCAAATAAACCTTAAATGACTTTAAAATTTCCTTAAAAATTCCTTAATTCCTGCCGCTTAATAAAAGAGTGACGGTGACTTTAAAACCGTGCGCGCCGTTGTCTATATCCAGCCCGCCCTTCATCTCTTTCATAAAATAGTCTGAGATGTAAAGCCCCAGCCCCGCGCCCTCGGTGTTGGCGGAATTGCTGCCGCGCTTAAACTTTTCCTTGAGCACTGCAAGCTCCTCCTGCGGCACTCCGCCGCCCGTATCTTCTATTATTACTTTTACGCCGTTTTCCGCCTTTTCCGCCGTTACGGTTATTGCCGTATTCGCGTACTTATAGGAGTTGGCAAAGATATTATCGAACACCTGCTGAAGCCGCAAACCGTCGGCGTAAACGAGAAGTTCGGGCAATTCTGGTATGGTTGCGCGGTGCATATAGTCGGCGTTTTCCAGCATGGTTTTCACCTGCCCGCTCTGTATGTTCGTCGGCGTTACGGTCAGCTGTTGCAGCTCCTCCAGCGTTGCCGTAAACAGGTTGGTGACCAGCTTGTTTATCTGGTCCGCCTTGCCTATTATCTGCGTGTAATTCGCCCTGTCCTTGTCGCTTTTTGCAACGGCAAGCCCGACCTCGGAAACGGCTTTAATGCTTGCCACGGGCGTCTTGATATCGTGCGAAAGCTTTGCAACCAGTTCCTTCTTGCTTGCGTTTGCCTGCGCCTCGGCAAGACGCGCCTTTTTAAGCTCCGACCGCATAATATCAAAGCTTTCCGTAAACGCGCCGAAGAGGTTGCGCCTGTCCATTTCGAGCGGAATATCCAGATTGCCGCCCGCCACGCGCATAGCAAAGCCTTTAAGCTTGCGGAATGGTCTTATAACCGTAAAATGAATATAGATTGCGTAGCCCGCGCAGACGGCGCACTGAACGGCGGTTGCAACCGACAGCACGATAATAGCCGTCCGCTTTTGCGATTGCAGGGTGCGCGCTCCGTCGTTATAAATTATAATTTTGCCATGCTCCAAATCGAGTATGGTATCCCTGTGCGTGATTGCCGCGTTTACGCTTTCGGAAAGCCCCTCCCGCGTTTTGTATAAAACTACGCCGTCCCCGTCCAGCACGACGTAGTCGAGCGAGGTCGGGTTTTTATGCTCGTCGAGCGAGTTGAAATCACGCGTTACCGACTGCACCGCCTCGTTCACCGCAACCGCGTCCTGCGTGAAGTCGGGCGTCTGCACGGCAAAGATAATAAGCGCGATTATTTCGGCGATAAGCACTAAAACGAAGCCTATTAAAAACAGTTGCCTTTTCATTGATTGCCTCCCGCAAACTTGTAGCCGTCGCCCCATACGGTCAGGATATATTCGGGCGCGTTGGGGTTTTTCTCTATCGCCTCGCGCAGCCTTCTTATATGCACGTTAAGCGTGCCGTCGCCCGTAAACTTGTCCTCCCACACCCTTTCGAACAGCTCCTTTTTCGAAATGACTTTGCCCCTGTTTTCGATAAGGTATGCAAGCAGCCTGAACTCGAGCGCGGTCAGCTTTATTAAATTGCTCCCTATATATGCCTGCTTTGCCGCAAAATTGACCGTCAGATATCCGTCCGAATATTCTCTTTCTCCGGTCTGCCCGAACCGCTTTAACACCGCCTTGACCTTTGCAAGCAGAACGCCCAGCGAATAGGGCTTTTGCACGTAGTCGTCGCCGCCGATATTGAGCGCCACTATTTTATCGTCGTCGCT
>JAIDIR010000046.1 GCA_029052615.1 Clostridia bacterium
CGGTCATACATACGGTGTCAATTCCGTTTTCCTTGCAGTAATCAATAAGATTGTCGATTTTACACGCGCCGTCAAGCAGCGAATATTCGGTGTGAAGGTGCAGATGCACAAATTCGGTCATAAATTTTTCCTTATCCGTCGTAAATTAGATGAGCTGCGAAGCCATAAAAATAATTTTACGCATTCTGTGGTTTATGCAACTTTTGGTTATCTGAAGCCTGTCGGCAAGCTCTTGCATGGAAGCGTTTTTATCGGCAAGACGCGCCTCCGCCACCTCGAAAAGATTTTTGTTCAGACTTTGCAAACCTATGGTTTGCGCGATTATTTCAATCGACTTTATCTGCGCAACCGAAGCGGTTACCGCCTTGTCGATATTCGAAACAGAACAGTTGCTCACTCTGTTTTCGTTGTTGCTCTTATCCTTACGCTCTACTATGCGGTTGAGCTTTTTCAGACAGCGGTCAGCCTGCATAACGTGCAGAAGATCCGAAATAACTTCCTTGCTCTTAATATAAACCACCGCGCTTTCCTTTCGCGCAACGGATTTAGCAAGAACTTCAAAGCCGCACAGAAGTTCGCAATAGTCGCCTGCCGTAATTCGGTTTGAAAACACCACCTCGAAGTGATAGCCAGTACGGCTGTAAGTCTGCTCCTCAGGCAAAGTGCAGCTGCCGCCACCGAGAAAGGCACCCTTTATATAAGCCACCTGGCAGCACTCGTTTTCAATTATCTCTTCATCGATACCGAACGCAAGCGAAATTCCGTCGTCGTGAATTTTTATAATTCCCAGTCTGGCAAGAATATCGGGGGCTTTTTCCCCCATACAGACGAATTTAAGCTTGTCCCTGCCTCTCAAAACGTCCACTCTCGCGTCAGAAACAGTCAAAGGCGTTTGAAATACCGTTTCAAAAGTTTCGGTTATAAACTCGGCCGTGCGCTCGTTTTCAGTAATAATTTCAAAGCCCAGATTTCCGTCCGACGAAACTATGCTTCCGCTCGTCCTGATAAACGCAGACAGGAACGCGATTTTGCAACATTCGCTTTCAAACGGCGTCTGAATGATTTCATTTTTAAGTTCTTCGGTAAAAGTACTCATAAATTTATTTCACGAATGTGATTTTTTGTATTCCGCAAAGCGGAACTTGGGAAGTCTGCCGTCAATATTGTCAATTTGCTCCAACGGAAAAGAACAATCCTTCAAAAGTTGCTCGGCTATTTTCGTATCGCCTACCCTGTCAGCCGAATGAGCGTCGGAATCAATGACGAAGCGGACGCCCGTAGACGCCATTAAGTCAACTTCTTCTGGTGAAACGTGCCGCTTTTTGGTGTTAATTTCTATATACGTTCCGTAATCTGCACACACTTTTGCAACCTCTTTAAGGTCACAGCAGCACTTATAATTTATATGGGTAAGAATATCAACGGGATTTTTCTTTACTGCATTGATATAAGCTTTGGTCGTGTTATCAATGACCTTTTGAGAAGGCTTTTTACCAAGCTTGTACGCAGTGTAGTTGCGGAGCATGATATTGTAAAAATCCGAAAAATGCTTATATTTCAGCACTTCGTGTACACCGAACAAAAATATATCAAACTTGTCCAGATCTTCCTGCCGCATATCGGTATCACCGTCAAGGGAAGTAAGATTACTCTCCATTCCCATCAGAACCTTGACACCGGTAAGCTTTTCGGCTTCCTTTATTTCAGCGCGTAAATCGTCAAGCTTTTTGCGTTTAAGCCCGAAAAGCAAGTGATTAAAACCGTGGTCGGTTATTGCAATTTCCTTCAAACCGAGTTTTTTTGCCGCCGTTGCATTTTCCAGCACCGTATTTTTGCCGTGTGAATAGGGCGTATGAGTATGATAATCAGCTGTTAAAATCATTAAATTCTCCTATGTACACGACTTCCTCTTGCAATTCAATCCCGAACTTTTCCAAAACTCGCGATTTAACGAGATTGATAAGAGTTTTCACTTCGCTTGCGGTTGCCCCTTCATTCAGAATAAAATCAGCGTGAACGTCACTGACGCGAGCACCGCCTACCCTATAGCCTTTAAGCCCTGCGCTATCAATCAGATATCCGGCGGAATAACCTTCGGGGTTTTTAAACACACAGCCACAGCTTTTGCCCTTAGGCAAATGACTTCTTCTGTTTTTAAAGAAAGCTAAACGTTCGTCAATTTCTTGAGCGTTACTATCGTCAACTTTAACTATTATTGATAAAATTAACGCGTTTATGTCACGCATAGTACTGCGCCTATATCCAAAATTGCACGTTTCGCGACTTAAATGCGCCACTTTGCCGTCATAAACGCAAACGTCAACTACGTTATCGCCAATAGCAAATCCGCTTACTCCTGCATTCATATAGGCTGCGCCGCCTACCGTAGCGGGTATTCCGTAAAGATATTCAAGCCCGCCAAGATTGCGGTTTTTGCAATAAACAAGCAGCTCCGAAATTCTGGTACCGGCAAGGCATAAAAGCTTATCC
>JAIDIR010000047.1 GCA_029052615.1 Clostridia bacterium
CTTATTTCTCGCTCAACGACTATAAACGCGCGGGCGGAACGATAACCGTAATCGACGGCAGAGACGGCAACGGCGCGGTGTCCAAATACAATCCGTCTTGACGGTTTTTAACTAAATAAGGGTATGCAGTCCGAAAAATGTAGCGGACTGCATTTTTTTTGCGTATTATGTTGACAAAAAAGTATTCACTATTATATAATAATAGTCAGGTGAAATCACCTATCGACAAATACTAAGCAGGTAAGGTCAGGTGCGTAACAAAAGCGTAGCGGTATTGGATATCCGTTCGTCCGAAATTTGTGCGGTGATAGCAGAAAAGGGCGTTAACAATACCTTCATTATCAAAAGTAAATATACGCGTTCTTACGAAGGCTTTGCCGAGGGCGAGCTGCTCGACCAGGAAGACTTTGTCAAAGCGGTAAGAGCCGTGGTTTCCGGCGTGATTTCGTCGGTTGAAACGCCTGTAAAACAAATCTACGTAGGCGTGCCCTGTGAATTTGCCGACGTGGCGCAAACCGACAAGGTTATAAGCTTTCAGTCGTCGCAAAAGATTTCCGCAAGACACGTTGAAAGCGTTACCGAAGCTTCGTTCCCCGAAGACAGGGAAGGGTGGACGGTCGTCAAATACGGCGCGCTGTATTACGTGCTTTCGGATTTGCGCAGACTTATAGACCCTATTGGTATGGTGAGCGACAGTCTGCGTGCAAGAATGAGCTTTTTGTTCTGCCGCAATTCGTTTATGGAAACGGTGACCCGCGCGCTTAAGCCTTTTTCTTCGATAAGAGATATCGAGTGGCTTCCGCAGAATTATACTCAGGGGCTGTATCTTTTCGCCCCCGAAAAGAGGGATTCCTACACCATACTTTTTGATTTCGGTTATATCTCTTCAACGTTTAACGTTATCTGCGGCGACGGCGTTGCTTTCAGCGAAGCGTTTTCCGTGGGTATAGGTCACGTAGCGGTGCTGTTGATGGAAGCTCTCGAAATTCCATATAACGTTGCCGTTACGCTTATAAAGCAGGTCAATCTCAACGCGAAGGACAGGCGTTCGACCTTTGAAGAGTGTAACGTGGACGGCAAGCAGTACAGTTTTTCCGCGACTGAACTCAGGGATCTGATAAGGGAAGGGCTGGACGGCGTATGCGAAATGATTGAAACCTGCATACAGTCGTTTACACCCAAGGATTTAACGGGCGCGCCCATCTATATCACGGGCGAGGGCGTAGGCGTTCTGAGGGGCACGATAGAGCATTTTTCGTCCCGTTTGGTTACGCCTATGGAAGTCGTTTCACCAAAACTTCCCTACTATGATAAACCGCAATTTTCTTCACTTTTCAGCCTTTTGAACGCCGCTTTGGACGGTTGACGGGCAATTAATTTTTTACGATTTCGGAGGATGAATTTATGTTTAACGATTCAGCTGTAAGTACAAATATTTCAGGTAAAGCCAAAATCAAGGTTATAGGCGTCGGCGGTGCCGGCAACAACGCCATAAACCGCATGATTGAGGCGCGCATGAGCTGTGCGGAATACGTGGTTGTAAACACGGATTCGCAGATTCTTGCGCTTTCCCCCTGCGAAAATAAAATTCAGATAGGCACTCAGCTTACCAAGGGCCTGGGCGCTGGCGCCGACCCCGACGTGGGCAGAGCAGCCGCTGAGGAAAGCAAGGATATCTTGACTGAAGTTATAAGAGGAACCGACCTCTTGTTTATAACTGCGGGAATGGGCGGCGGTACGGGTACCGGTGCGGCTCCCGTAATTGCCAAGATTGCAAGGGATATGAAAATTCTTACGGTTGCAGTCGTTACCGAGCCCTTTGCTTTCGAGGGTAAAAAGAGACTGGAAAACACCGTTAAGGGACTTGACAATCTTAAAAAGTACGTCGATACGCTTATCGTTATTCCCAACGACAAGATAAGAACGGTCGTTGATAAAAACACGACCATGGTGGAAGCTCTCCGCGTTGCGGACGAGATTTTAAAGCAGGGTATTAAGGGGCTTGCGGAGCTTATCGTTAACCCCGCGCTTATTAACCTCGACTTTGCGGACGTCAAGACTATTCTGAAGGACAGGGGCATAGCTCACCTCGGTGTCGGCGTTGCAAAGGGTGATAACAGAATTATCGAAGCGGTGCGCGTTGCAGTAAACTGCCCGCTTCTCGAAACGACGATAGAGGGCGCCCAGGGCGTTATCTTAAACGTAGTCGGCGGCAACGACCTTACTTTTGCAGAGGTTGCAGATGCGGCTGAACTGGTAAGAAGCGTAGTCGACGCATCCGCCAACATTATCTTCGGTGCGAGAATTGACCCCAACGTCCAGGACGAAGTGGAAATTACCGTTATTGCAACCGGTTTCCCCGGATATGAAAATTCACAGACTGAGGAACAGCAGAGGGCTTATACGAACGGTCAGCTCTATACGCAAACTTCGTATAACCAGAACAGAATGTCGGTTAACGAGCCGTACTATCCCCAGCAGAGGGAAAGGGTTGCGCCTCAGCCCGT
>JAIDIR010000048.1 GCA_029052615.1 Clostridia bacterium
ACATTGTGGTGGACGTGGTCGTGGCGGTGAGGCTCGTTTTCGCACTGTTTCTGGCGGTTTGCACTATAAGCTCGAAGGCTAAGGGCTACGACCAGTATACCGAAATTTTCGGTAAAGCCTACCTTGCCGTTCGTACCGATTCAATGCAGGGCGATAAAAAGGATAATTTTAACCCCGGCGATCTGATTGCTATCAAGCTTGTATCCAAAGATGAGGCGAAAAATTTAAAAGAGGAACAGGTCATCACTTTCAGAACCACGGAGGTAGTCAACGGTAAGTGGACCTTGAACAGCCACCGTATTCAGGAAGTTGTAAAAAATGAGGACGGCAGTGTTAGGCACTACGTTACTCACGGTGACCATAATCCTTCAGGTGCAGTTGAAAGAGTTCTTCCTTCCGAAGTCGTAGGCGTATATCAGGGCAAAGCGGGCGGAATAGGTAAACTGTTCCTGTTTATGAATTCTTCCGCTGGCTTCTTCGTGTGCATAGTATTGCCCTCGCTTATCGTCGTTGCGTACTTTGCAGTCAACCTAATTTTGGTAATCAAAAAGGAAAAGAAAGCTCAGACCGTGGAAGCCGAGCAAGCTCAGCTTGATGAAAGAGAGAGGATAAGGCAGGAGCTTCTTGCCGAAATGCAGGGGCAGAATACGGAGCCTGTCGCTGCGCAAAGCGATAAGGAAGAAACCGTTGCCGAAGATAAGGCGGTGACGGAGGAAAAGACGGAAGATAAACCCGCCGAACAAAATGAAGAGGATAAAAAGTAATTAAAGTTTCGCAAGCTTGCTAAACTAATTAATGAGGGTGGAAATAAATGGCAGCGTTTGCTGAATACTACGTCAATTTTTTATGGTCGTGGTTAAAAAACTTATGGTATTTCATAAAAACGTTCTTCTATTTGTTCTATAAATTATTTATAGGAGACGCTATTTCATATTGCCAGAATCTCGGACAGCACGCCAACACGTTTGACGTGTGGGGCTGGATATGCCTTATTATCGTCTCTTTGGCTAACATTGCATTTCTGTTTTTCGTTTGTTACAGGTTATTCCAGCTCGTGCGCCGGTACATTTTCTTCCGCGCAAAGGAAGTCGACAAAGACAGGTTGATGGAAGAGGTTGCAAGGCTTAAGGAGCAGGCTGACCAGCTCGTAAAAGAAAAGAGCAAGATTTTTGCGCTTAAGTTGGGTATGAACGGTTACGAGGCGGCAGGCTCGGGTTCGTCGGAAGTTGATGTGAATATCAATGAAGACGAGAATCAGGAGAACAACAACCGCTTTACAAAGCTTATCAATCTGGACGAGAAGTACGAGCGTAATCCCAACGTCGTATATATGACCGACGACGATATGCTTACTTTGCCGCAGATAGTTACCAGATTCGTTAATTTCGCGGCTTCACAGCTTAAACTTTACTACACAGAAGAAACCATACGTATATTCCTTTCCGGTATGGCAACCTCCAAGGTAATTATTCTCGAAGGTATTTCCGGTACCGGTAAAACTTCGCTTCCCTATGCAATGGGTAAGTTCTTTAATAACGGAACTTCCATAATTTCCGTTCAACCTTCCTGGCGTGACAGAGCCGACCTTATCGGTTACTTTAACGAATTCACCAAGAAGTTTAACGAAACCGATTTCCTTGCTTCGCTGTATGAAGTTTCACTTCGTGAAGACCCTAACTTTATGGTCCTCGACGAAATGAACCTTGCGCGTATAGAGTATTACTTTGCGGACTTCCTGTCCATAATGGAAATGCCCGACGTGGCGGAGTGGAATATCGACCTTATCGCTTCGCCCCGCGAGGACGACCCCAAAAACGTCGTATACGGTAAATTCCTCGTGCCTCAGAATATATGGTTTATCGGAACGGCGAACAACGACGACTCGACGTTCACCATTACCGATAAGGTTTACGACCGTGCAGTTACGCTTGAACTCAACAACAAGGCGGATTATTTCGACGCGCCTTTGACCGAGAGTTATAACTGTTCGTACAGCTACCTCGACAGTCTGTTCGAGCGTGCGCATAACGAATTCAAAATCTCCGAAGAGACGTTCGCGCTCATTAAAGAGTTTGACGCGCACATTCGCGAGAACTTTAAAATCAGCTTCGGTAACCGTATTATGAAGCAGCTTAAGCTGTTCGTGCCTATCTACATGGCGTGCGGCGGAAGCGAGCTCGGCGGCGTGGATTTCATTATTACGTCCAAAATTTTGCGTAAGTTCAATGCGCTCAATCTGCCTTTCCTGCATAAGGAGCTTAACGCGCTTATTGATTTCTTTAACGATAAGTTCGGCATGGGTTCGATGCCGTACTGCATTGATTACGTAAAAGAATTGCTGAAGATGTCGTAATCGGCATTTTGTGCCTAAAAAGCCTGACCCGACGGGTTGGGCTATATTTTTAAGGTGTGATATGGATAAGACTTTTTTGAATAAATTCATGAAAAAGATAGGCGGGGACAGCCAGAGTTATTCCCGTTTTCTTACCGCGCTTCGCGCCGGTCAAAATAAGGTTTTGCATAACGTCGTTTCGCAGTCGGTTATGCTTGACGATAACTGGGTACTGACGATAGAAGGCGCGCTTCAATCCATAGAACAGATCGTGCGCAATCCCCGTAAATTCATTGCCGAAAGCGATCTTATACTCGACGTTGCAAAGGTGCGCCGCACCAATTCGAGAACGGTCAGGCACTTGACTACGCACTCGCAATTCGTACAGAATATTGACAAAAAAGGCGAAGTTACGCCCAAAAAGCTACTCACCGTAGAGATGGACGAGGATATCGCGATATACGAAAACCGCTTTATCTGTGCGCTTATTAACAGGCTTATTAAGTTCGTTGAGCAGCGCTATAAGGATCTGAACGGAAAGATAGACAATTTCGAGCAGACCAACGTTTGCGTTCAGTCGGAGTTTGAGTACGGAATAAGCAGGTTTAAATGCAATATCAACCTGCAGGTGCAGGAACCGCCCGAATCTTCGGAGGAAGCCAGCAAAAACGAGGACCTGTTCAACAGAGTTGAAACAATCCGCCGCAGGCTGCGCGTTTTGAAGACCACGGAGTTTATGAAGAAGCTCGACAAGGCAAAACCCGTGCGTCCACCCATTCAGAAGACCAACCTTTTAATGAAGAACGTCGATTATAACAACTGCTATAAGCTGTGGTTGTTTGTTTCGTCGTATACTTATCTTGGTTACAGTGTGGAAGTCAAGGACAAGAATTTGCCCGTGGACGGCGACTATTTCGACGATTTGACCGTAATTGCGGGCTTGAGCTTGCAGTCGCTCCTTACCGATCGTATTTTAAAGAAGGAAAAGTACGACGATATCGAGTTCTCCGTGCCTCAGGAGAAAGAGTTTGATATAATAACCAACTATACTTTCACTCCCGATTTCGAATTGTCAAACCAGCAGTCGGGCGAGGAAACCATAAACGAATATTACTTCCGCAAAATGAAGGACGAGTTGACCGCCGCCGCGCAGGAAGGCGAATACGTGGTGGAAAACCGTCTTAACGTCAACTTTTCAAAGTTCTTCCGTTCGGTTTCGCGCATCAACGACGAGATGTATAACGAACTGATTGAAGAACAGGTTAAGAACCCTACCGATAAAAAGCCGCTGACCGCCATTGAAAGGAAGCGTGCTGAGATTAAGGAACAGCAGGAGCGCCTTCGCAGGCGCAAGCTGTTTTTAAAGCTCAAGTGGGAAGAGGTCGAGCGTGCCCAGCGTATGTCCGAGCGTGCCGAATCCAGGCTTTTAAAGCTGCAAAAGGAGCTTGCCGACGAGAAGAATAAGAATAAACCCAGGCGCGTAACACGCAAAAAGCTTACAACTATAAAAAGGACGAAGAAAAAAGGGTGAGTAACGAAAACAAAAAACCCTGGGCAAAGGTTCTTTCAATAATCTGCACCGTCCTGACTGCAATCGTTTTGGTGCTTACTGCAATAATAGTGGTTAACATCGTAATTTGCCGCGCGCAGAAAAAGCCGGTCAGCTTTTTCGGGACGTCTTTTGCCATTGTTCAGACCAATTCGATGGAGCCTGAAATCAAGGTCGGTGACTTGATTATTTATCATTCGTGTAAGTATGCCGACGTTGAAGTCGGGGACTATATCGTCTTTATTGCGGGTGACGGATTTGATACCGCAATAAGAGGGCAGAGCGT
>JAIDIR010000049.1 GCA_029052615.1 Clostridia bacterium
TTCTTCGGCATCGTCAGATGTGTATAACAGCAATCAATTACTTAACCAAGGTTAAGTTTATTCAGGAGTGTGTGTATGCCTTTAATAATGGCTCCCGTAGACAGGGAAATGGAAGTTAAAAAAATTTCGGCGGACGACAAGAGCAGGAAGCACCTGCGCGAAATAGGTATCGCCGAGGGCAGCAGAATTACGCTGGTTTCGGGCGGCGGCAGCGGAGTTATCGTCATAGTCAAAGAGGGACGTTTGTGCCTTGACGGGGCTCTTGCCCGCAAGATTTTAGTTGCCTAATAAGAGGTAAAATTTTTTTCAGGAGGCATATATGACAAAGCTTTTATGCGATTTTACCGTGGGCGAAAGCGGCAAAATCGTTAAAGTGAACGGCGAAGGCAGAATACGCCGCCGACTGTTCGATATGGGCATTACTCCTCAGGCGGACGTCGTTATGAGGAAGAAGGCGCCGCTGGGCGACCCCATCGAGGTTACGGTGCGCGGATACGAGCTGACTTTGCGTAAGGGCGAGGCGGCTTGCGTGGAGGTGGAAGTCAAATGAAAACTTTTGCACTTGCAGGCAACCCCAACTGCGGTAAAACCACTTTATTCAACGCGCTTACCGGCTCCACGGCGCACGTTGGCAACTGGCCCGGCGTTACCGTTGACAAGCGCGAGGGCGTGTATAAGGGCAAGAACGAAAAGGTTGCCATAATCGACCTGCCCGGTATTTATTCGCTTTCGCCCTATACCCCCGAGGAGGTAATTTCGCGCAACTATATTCTGGACGAAAAGCCCGACGGCATAATAAATATAGTCGACGCGACCAACCTTGAAAGGAATTTGTATCTGACCACTCAGATACTCGAAATGGACGTGCCCGTTATTATCGCCCTGAATATGATGGACGAGGTGGAAAAGGTCGGCGACAGCATTGACATCAAGGCTTTGGAAAAGGCTGTGGGCGTGCCCGTCGTTGCCATATCCGCGCTTAAAAAGAACGGCATTGCCGAGCTGATGGACCGCGCTATCGCAATGAACGAGGAGCGCAAGGGCGTCACCGTGCTGGGCGGCGCGCTTACGGGCAAGATTGAAAGGGCGCGGCAGTTCTTTGCGCAGGAGGAGGTGGCAAGCCCCCTGTTCCACGCCGTTAAGATGCTGGAAAGCGACGAAATCGAGCTTGCGCACAGGGGCGCAAAGGAAGTGCTTGCCGAGATTGCGGCGGGCGAGGACCTGGAAGCGACCATTGCCGACGAGAGATATAAATACATATCGGCAAACTTTTCCTCCGCAAAGGCGAAGAGAAGCAAGGAGGTGCTGACCAAGTCGGATAAAATCGACAAGGTGCTTACGCATAGAATTTGGGCTATTCCCATATTCATAGTTATACTGTTCCTCATTTTCCATCTGACCTTTTCGGAAAACCTGTTCTACCTGAACGGCTTTACCGAAGAGCAGGGGTGGATGCCCACTCTGTTCGACCCGGTTGAGGAGGGTGGTCTGGGCTGGGAGGAAAACTTCGGCACCAAGCTTTTAGCCTGTATTTATGACGGCGCGGTGTTCTCGCCGGGCGTGATACTGACCAATTTACTGAACTTTGTTCTGGACTATATAACCGAGGGCGTGGGCGCGCTGATAGGCGTGTGCCACGGCGCGGCTTGGGTCGACAGCTTGGTGTGCGACGCCGTTCTGGGCGGCATATTCGCGGTGCTGGGCTTCCTGCCGCAGATATTGTTCCTCTTCCTTGCGTTCTCGATTCTCGAAGATACGGGATATATGGCGCGCGTGGCGTTCGTTCTGGACAGAATTTTCCGCCGCTTCGGGCTTTCGGGCAGGGCGTTTATGCCCATGATTATGGGCTTCGGCTGCTCGCTTCCCGCAATGGTCAACACGCGTACGCTTGCCGACGAAAAGGAGCGGACGGCAACCGTTCGTGTAATTCCCTTCTTCTCGTGCGGGGCTAAGCTGCCCATTCTTACCGCTATGGCGGGCGGAATTTTGGAGGTGTTCAACGTTGGCAACGTTGACGCGATAACCTTCGGAATGTATATCGCGGGTATAATTATCGCAATCTGCGCGGTGCTGTTTATGCGCAACACTACGCTTAAGGGCGAAACGCCTCCGTTCATTATGGAGCTGCCCGCTTATCACCTGCCCGGGTTCAGAAATCTGATGCTGCACCTGTGGGATAAGACCAAGCACTTCATCAAAAAGGCGTTTACCATTATCTTTGCTTCGACCGTGGTTATATGGCTGTTACAGTCGTTCAGCTGGAGCTGGGAGTTCCTGCTGCAGGACGCGCAGGAGCTGTTTGAAGCCGACCCCGAAAAGTGGGCTTCGCTTGCGGAAATCGAGGGGCTTGTCAACGTGAGGACCAACGAATCCATTCTGGGGAGCCTCGGTATGTTTATTCAGCCGCTGTTTACGCCGCTGGGCTTCGGTTCGCAGCTGGCAAAGTCGGTCGGCTGGGTGTTCGCGGTGGCGGCAATCACGGGGCTCGTGGCAAAGGAAAACGTTATTGCAACCTTCGGCGCGCTTGCGGCTGTCGTTGCGGGTCAGTACATTGACTGGGAAGCGGCAGGCGGCGACGTGGCTTCGGCGGCGGCAATGATAGGCGGCACGGGCATTACCATTCCCCCAATCATAGCTTTCATTATATTTAATATGACGACGATACCCTGCTTCGCGGCGTGCGCAACCGCCAAGGCGGAGCTACCCAAGGGCAAGTTCAAGTGGACTGTGCTGTTCTGGGTGGTGACCAGCTATCTCGTTTCCTGTATGTTCTACACGGTGGGAAGCTGGTGGTGGACGCTCTTTATATGGCTTGCGGTTATCGCGGCGGTGGTGACCTTTATAGTTTTAAGAAATACGGGCAAGTTCGATATTCTTAAAATCTTCAAAAGGAAGAAGAGGGAAAAGCCGACCGAAAAGGTTGACTGAGTTTAAGGAGAATATATGGGCGCTTTCGATATAGTTATTATCTGTCTGGTGGCGGTCGCGTTTGCGGCGGTCGTGGG
>JAIDIR010000005.1 GCA_029052615.1 Clostridia bacterium
TAAAAAGGCTTTGCTTTATATACTCACGCCCATATTCTGTGCAGGACTATGTCTTGGCACAGTTTTTTCATTTTTAAAAACGGATAACAAGATAAGCGCAAGTGCGGACGTTAAAGATTCGGGCGCATATCTCGACTTGGGCAATTCGGGAAATATTCTCAACGGCTTCGAAGGCGCGCAGAAGGAGTATATCTATCTCGGCGACAACAACGGCAATACCGTTAAATGGCGCGTTCTTTCCAAGTCGGATGATAAGTACAGCAACGGCAGTATGCTTCTATGGGCGAATAGCCAGATTGCCCAAGAGGCGTACAATAGCTATCAGTCTAACCCCGAATACGCATTCTGGAGCACGAGCAAATTACGTGCAAGTTTAAACGGCGGCACTTATTACAACGCCGTAACTAATACTACAGCTACTCCCACGTCACCTAACAGAATATTTATTGAGAATTCGTGGTATCATAAGTTGTTCTCTACCGATGAAAGGGACTTGCTGGTGTCGTCAAAAAGCTACGTGACCGATAATTTTGGACATGATAATACGTCTACATTGGCTCAGTTAAAATATAGCAAGGATTCAATAACTGCAACGACAGACAAAAACGGCAAGTATAACACCGGCAGAATAAACGCTTCATCACATCCCACGTCGCAGTTCGCAACCGTAACGTCGTCAAACGGCGTGCGGGAAACTACGAGTGAAGACAAACTTTTTCTTCTCGATTATTACGATATAAATAACTTGGCTTACGGTTTCGGTGACGACACGGATAGTGACGGCGTTATAGATAAGACTTATGCCAACATGGTCAGTGCTTCGTGGACCCCTTTGTCAAACTGGTATCCCGGTCAAAACGACGATGCGGGAAGGGGCACAAATATTTACTCTGCCGACTGCCTGAAATTCTCAGGTGATGTGAATGAGTATTATTGGCTTCGTGTGATGGGGCGTTTTAATGTTTCAGAGTCGGGTGCGCTTGTTGTTGGTGGTCTTAAGGGCTCCATTGTTCACTCTGGCGCTCTCGTTACGCGCGGTGTTCGTCCGGCTTTTAATCTTGACACGACTAAAATCGGATACGTAACGGCAACAGCGCCCGGCGGTGGTACCTGGTCCGATATGAGCAACATTTCCGATGATAAACCCGCATATAAGGTTTATTTTAAGCATGCAGATTATGCGTCGAATACTCCGAGTGCAAAGGCTACGATAGGCGTAAAAGACAGCGCGTTAACTATTAAATACAACAATCCTACCGGAATAACCAACGGCAACTTGCTCGTGCTTTTGCAGAAAAAAAGCGCAACCGACGGCTCCGTTGCTTATCAGACTACAGTTCAAATGAACAGCAGTGCAACTACAAGCGCTACCGCGTTGGATAGCGTTCCGTTGCCGGCAGGTGTTTCGCTTTCCGATTATAACGTATCATTGCTGTATACTTCTGCAAACGGCGCCAATAAGGCGGAAAGTATATACTTTTCGTATACAGTTACGGACAGCGTAGCCACGCCGCAGAATTTCTCTGTAACGTATAACGGAGAAAAAAAGTGGTTGGGTGACTTAAATGGCGACGAAAAGCCCAACTGGCTGGATACGGACATACATTGCAATGACGTTTACGTGACCCTTGAGTCTATAAAGTATACGGATAAAATTGGCGAAAAAATCGATGTGCCTGTAACTAAGGACCAAATAGTTGACGCAGGAACTTACGTAGTCACAATGAAAAGTGCGGAAGGCACGAAGTGGACGGGAGACACCGCGTCGGGAAATACAAAAGTATTTACTATAACCGTAAATAGGGGAAAGCCGAACGTAACGCCTAAATTTAAGGAAACCTTGCCCGACCCGCTTTATATTTCGTATAACGACGGTAAACTTCCCGATATTGTAAACGGCAACGATAAAGCCACGCCGGGTAAACTCGAGTGGCAGTCGGGCGAGAAGCCGGACGAAACCAAGCAACTGTATTACTGGCAGTTTACTCCCGAGGACGAAAATAACTCTTTAATAAAGAATAACTATGAAGCGATAACGGAAAGGTCGCCAGCAACGCAAATGAACGTTCCGTACAAACAGCAGAGCGTTAAAAATCTTGAAATCGTTCTGCACAAGGACGGCGCAGGAGAGGATGCGGAAGACGTAAAGATTTACGACGCGTTTACTCTTGCGGACGGCGACTATTCGGTTAAGAAGTTTATCACCGTTTATAAAGTTATGGAGGACGGCGTTACCAAGATTGCTCTGAAAGACAGTGAATACAGTCTGGCATTGGCGAACGGTAAGAACAAACTTTCCGTAGGTAAAGTCAAAATTCGTGCGGAGTCCGGCGTAAAGACGGGCGAAAAGGAAATAGACGTTATTAAGGCGGAATTGTTAGCAATTTCGGCAACCTATAATGATGACGGGAAGCACCTTGTATATTCGGACAAATTGAGCTATGACGACGTAAAGAAAAATCTTACGGTCAAAGCAAAATGGAATTACAGCGGAGACGACTATTTGCCCGTGGCGGTTGCGGACGTTAAATTGACGGGCACCATTAAGGCGGGCGAAGAAATTGAGTTTACCGTAAAGTACGGCGAAGCGGATGCCGAAAAGGAAGCAAACTTCTATCCCGATATAGACAAGGGCAAATACGATATTCCCGACAGTTTGTTCCCTGACAGAACGGAAACGCACACGGGTAAAAAATTCGACCCCCTTGAGGCAAAGTGGATAGACACCACAAAACTGCCCAAGGATATGACTGTTTCGTACTCTTGCGAAACGGATATGACTGCGTTGGGAGACCACGTTGTCAAGGCAACTTTTTCCAACCCCGACCCCGCAAATTACAACGACCCCGACCCCAAGACGGCAACGCTGACGATAAGCAACAAGAACCAATACAAAAAGGATAATCTCAAGTTTATCGCAACTAACGCGACGGGCGAGGACGGTGTTTTCAGGGCGACGTATAAGCCCGGCACGAACATCACCATCGTTTTGGGCGGCAAGCTTTTGGACAAGGACGGCAACGAGGTTGACGAGACCGAGGTAAAAGTAAAACGCGATTATACGTATCTGAAGAAAGTTGACGGCGAATGGGTGGAAGCGACTGCCGCCGACTTGAAGAACGCGGGTGAATACCGCGTGACGGCAATTGTTACCACCGACGACCCGACTTACGACCCCGTGAAAATGGTTGCCGAGCTTACGGTTGACAAGGCTATGGTTACTGCAATCACCGCAACGCTTGAAGAGGGCGCGAAGTTCACTACCGCAAACTCTCTGGGCGATTTGAAAGCCAAGCTTAAAGCGGTGCTCGCGTTTGACAACGACACCAAGCAGGACGCTAAGATTGAGGATTTGGATATCACCTGCAACGGCTTGCGCGAAAACGGAAAGTTTAAGCCCGGCGTGCAGAGCATTTCCGTCAAGTACACGGACGATTCCGGCAACGAAGTTTCTACATACGTTAATATCACAGTGCAGAAAGAAAAAGTTGCATTGCCCGTATTCAAGGGCGGCTTGAGCTACACGGGCGCGAGCATTACTCCTGCGGCGGAAAACTTCAACGGCTACGACGAAGAGATTATGACTTTCGTTGCCGAAAAGACCGTTCCCGGCTTATTGGTCGGCACATATAAGGCGGTGTTTGCACTGAACGACCTTGAAAACTACGAGTGGGCGACTACGACGACTTTGAAAAAGGCGTTGTTTGCGGTTGCGTTGTACGACGAAGAGATAACCCTTCTTGCAAACGAAGCGGCAGTGGACTGGAACATAGCAAAAGCAAAGATAAGTGCAAAGCAGACGGAAGAGGGAGCGTTGCCAGTATTTACGAGCGACAGCTTCAAGGGCGCACTGTCAAGCGTGGTTGGTTTTAAGTATTACAAGGACGAGGCGTGCACGCAGGAAGTTGCGGCGGCAGACCTTGCAAAGGAAACCAAGTATTACGTCAAAGCACAGCTTCTGGACGAGGAAAACTTCGAGCTTGACGCAAGTGCTGCGGCGTTCGCAAGGGCGCCTATCAGCTACACAACGCCTGCGGGCGAACCTACAGTTTGGGATAAAATTGTATCGGCCCTCAAAGCAAACTGGCTGTGGATAGTAA
>JAIDIR010000050.1 GCA_029052615.1 Clostridia bacterium
TATCAGAATTTTGTCAAGCGTTTTGACGAAACCGAGTGCGTCTTTGGTATAATAATCGGCGCCGATACGCTTGGCAATTGCCTCGTTTAAAACCGCACCGCCCACGAATATCGGGCAAGTGCAACCCGCATTTTTTAATGCGGTAACCGTTTCTTCCATACCCCTAACCGTAGTCGTCATAAGCGCGGAAAGACCTATCGCCTTGGGATAATACTTGTTATACGCCTCAACGACCTTTTCGGGTGAAACATCCTTACCTAAGTCGATAACCTCGTAGCCGTAAGATTCGCAAACGACTTTTACGATATTTTTGCCAATGTCGTGAACGTCACCCTTAACCGTGGCAAGCACGACTTTGCCCTTCCTGTTTTCGCCCTTGGGAAGCCTTTCGCCTATCACTGCAAACGCATTTTTAGCGGCCTCAGCCGAGGCAACCAGTTGCGGCAAAAACAGTTTGCCGCTATCGTATTCGGCGCCCACCTCTTCCAGCGCTTTTATAAGGACGTCGTTTACAACGGTCATTACGTCGCACGTTTCAAGCTCCTTTTCACAGAGCTCCGCCGCTTGATTTTTAATACCCTTTTTTATGCAGTCAAAAAGATTTGACACGGATTTTTGACCGGCTTGCGCAGTCTTTACCGTAGTTTGCACGCCCACAAAATCCTTGTAAATTTCAATGAAATTTTCGGAATTCTTATCCTCTCCCGAGAGTACGGCATACGCCCTAACCGCTCCCGACATTTCACCGTCAAGCGGATTCATTATCGGCATATTCAGACCGCAGGTCATAGCCATAGTCAGGAAAGTTTTGTTTAAAAGTCCCCTGTTCGGAAGACCGAAGGAAACGTTTGAAACGCCAAGTGCGGTCTTTACACCCAGTGTGCGTACTAACCGTAGAGCTTTAACCGTTTCAACGACGAGAGCCTGCTCTGCTGAAGCCGTTAAAACCAGAGTGTCTATCATAATTTTGTGGCGTGGAATGCCGTAGCTTTCCGCGCATGAAATTATGCGCTTTGCTATTTCGAACCGCTCCTCGGCAGTCTTTGGCACGCCGTTTTCGTCCATAGTAAGTCCAAGCACAACCGCCCCGTATTTTTTTGCAACGGGGAAAATTTTGTCCATGACCTTAAAGTCGCCGTTTACGCTGTTTATAAGCGGTATGCCGTTATAATGCCTGACGCCCCTTTCGATTGCCTCCGCGTCAGAGCTGTCTATCTGCAAGGGAAGGTCGCAGTATTCCTGAACTTTTGCAACCGCCTCTTCCATTACCGAAGGCTCGTCAAGCTGAGGAAGTCCGACGTTTAAATCGAGGATATCCGCCCCTGCTTCCTGTTGCGAAACCGCTTCGTCTACGAGGTAGTCGTAGTTGCCTTCAAGCAAGGCTTCCTTCAGTTTTTTCTTGCCGGTGGGATTCAGTCTTTCCCCGCATATTTTTACACCGTCAATGGTTGCCGCCTTAGTTGCGGAATTGATAACGGTTGCCTGTTTTACTACGGGGCGATTAACCTTGCGCCCGCGGTAACGGCTTATCGACTTTATAAATTCGGGAGTGGTTCCGCAGCAGCCGCCGACTACGCTTACACCCATATTGATAAACTTCCCGATATAAAAATCGAACTCTTCAACGCCGAGGGTGTAAACGGTTTTGCCGTCTTTAAGCTCGGGCAAGCCGCGGTTTGGCTGAACCATGACGGGCACGGAGCTACTTTCAAGCAGTCGTTTGACTATATCTTCCAGCTCCTTAGGTCCCAGCGAACAGTTCACGCCGAGCGCGTCCACACCAAGCCCTGCAAGAGTGTTTGCAACTATTTCGGGCGTCGAACCGGTAAGCGTTCTTCCGGTGCCGTCGAAAGTCATAGTGGCAAAAAGCGGCTTATCCGTATGCTCCTTAACCGCAAGCACGCACGCCTTCATTTCGTACAGGTCGGAAAAGGTCTCGGCAATATAGCCGTCAACGACGTCCTTTGTTGCTTCCACGACCTCCGAAAAAGCTTCATACGCCTCGTTGAACGTGAGCGTGCCAAGGGGCTTCAACATCGCGCCTGTAGGACCGATATCGAAAAACACTTTTTTACCCGCGGAACGCGCGTTTTCAACGGCTTTAAGCGCAAGCTCCTTAATTGAGTACTTGCCCTTGTACTTAATTGCGTTCAACCCGAAAGTATTCGTCATTATGCAGTCCGCACACGAATACGAACGGTGTATCGACTTTATTTCGTCGGAGTGCGTGATATTAAGCTCTTCGGGAATACCCTCAAGCCCAAGCTTTTCGATTTCGCTTCCCAGTCCGCCGTCAAATATTATTACTTCTTCACCGAGCCGTAGCAAGTCACGCCCTCCTTTCTGTATTCGCAGTGTCCGAAAACTGCACAGTTATTACAGTTCTTTTTCGCCTTTTTACCCACGGCAACGATACCCGCCATAGATTTGCAGGGCAGAATAAAGTTACTTTCCGTAAGACTTAGCCCGATTTTTTCGGGTTGCAATATACGAAAAATTTTCCTTATATCGTCCGTACTGCTTCCGCCGTAACCGGGGCAGAATCTGTACGATAAATCCAAATTCAAGCTCGCTTCGTATTCGTCGGAAAGCTCCTCCAGATACGCGCTTGCGCAGGCGTCCAAAATAACCGCAAACGCCGCGTTAGTGCGCTCGTAATACTTAATGCGCCTGTCGACCTCACCGCCGAGAGTCATAACGCAAACAATTACCCCGACACTTCCTTTAAGATATTCGAGGTACGGCTCGACGTTTAAAAACGCAGGCGGCGTTTCTAAGAATTTATAGATGTAACGAAAGTGCGCAATCTTTTCAAGCTCGGCAAAACACTGAGTTATAGCCTCGTCCGTTTCGGCACTTTGCCCTACGGAACGGAATCCGAGATAGGAATACGTGCGCTTTTTAAGCTGTAAAAAATCCATTTATTACGCACTTCAACCTTTTACAGATTTCTACCGCCGTATCCGGGCGGTTCATAGTGTAAATATGTACGCCCGGATACGGCGGTAGA
>JAIDIR010000051.1 GCA_029052615.1 Clostridia bacterium
GCGTATCCGGTTTGTAATTTTTCATTATCGTAAAACTCCTTAAAGTCGCTTAATAATCTTTCAGTTGTCGTTTGGTGTCGCGCTCGATATCGCGCTTCTTTATAGTCTGTTTCTTGTCGTAGTTCTGCTTGCCGCGGCACAGCGCAACCTCGACTTTAATAAGGTTGTCCTTAAAGTAGAGGGCGATGGGCACCAACGTCATTCCCTTGGCGTTAATCTTGCCCACGATTTTGTCAATCTCGTACTTGTGCAATAGCAGCTTTCTGTCGCGCTTGCTGTCCTTGGAATTGAACGCGCCGCTCTTGTCGTATACAGGCACGTGCATATTTTTAAGCGTGATTTCGCCGTCCCTTATAAAACAGAAGCTGTCTTTAAGGTTGCAGTTGCCCGCCCTGAGCGACTTGACCTCCGCGCCCTCCAGAACTATTCCCGCCTCGTATTTCTGCTCGATAAAATATTCGAACGAAGCGGATTTGTTGTAAGCAATCTGTTTCATAAAAATATTATAAACCTCTTTGTTAATATTGTAAAGTCAAACGAGGGTGAATTGCACGCGGCGCGTGCCCAAATCACAGCCCGCAACTTTTATTTTAATCTTGTCGCCTATACGGAAGGTGTGGCGCGTGCCCTTAAGCAAAAACTTTTCGGGAATATATTCGTAGCGGTCGGCGGGCAGATTTTCAAACCGCACCATACCCTCGACGGTGTTAGCAAGCTCGGCGAATATGCCGCTTTCGATAACGCCGGAAATCACCGCGTCGTATTCCTCGCCCAATCGCTCGGACATATACGCCAGTTTATAGAGGTCGTCCACGTCGCGCTCAACCGCGTCGGCCTGCCTTTCGCGCTCGCTCGTGTCAATAGCCGCGACCTTTGCACTCGCCGCATATTTCGTGCGCGTTTGGTCAAGCTCGCCGTGCAATATGTCCTTTAAAACGCGGTGTATAAACAAATCGGGATACCGCCTGATGGGCGATGTGAAGTGGCAGTAGCACTCGCTTGCCAGACCGAAGTGCCCCTTGTTTTCCTCCGAATATCTCGCCTTCTGCATGGAGCGCAGCATAACCTTGTTGACGACGGAGGAATAGGGCTTGTCCGCAACTTCTTTCAAAATTTTCTGGTAATCGGCGGGGCGCGCGTCGTTAATATCGCCCTTGGCGTTCACGCCCAGATCGCGCAGAAAGCCGTATAATAAGCTTGCCTTTTCGGGTGAGGGCTTTTCGTGTATGCGGTACAAAAAGGGCGCCTTTTTTCTTTCGGCAATCTCCGCAACGCTCTCGTTTGCGGACACCATAAACTGCTCTATAATGCGGTGCGAAATGCCCCTTTCATATTCGGGAATGACTATTTCGCCCCGTTCGTCAACGTATATGTGCGCCTCTTTTACGTCCAGAGCCACTTCGCCCGCGCCCGTTCTCTGCTCTTCCAGCAGCAGGCACAGCTCCTGCATATCCCTCAGCATAGGAGCGATAGCGGGGTATTCGCCGTCTGCGGCGGCGCCCTTTTCAAGAATGGACGTAACCTCGTCGTAGGTCATTTTTCTGTCGCTTCTTATAACGCTTTCGTACAGCTCTGCGCCCGTCCTTTTGCCGCTCTTGTCAAAGGTCATAAAGCAGGACATAGCGTACCTGTTTTCGCCCTCGTTAAGGCTGCACGCCCCGTTGGAAAGCGCCTTGGGCAGCATGGGCAGAACGCGGTCGGGAAAGTACACGCTTGTGCCGCGCGCGTAAGCTTCCTTGTCTATACAGCCGTTGGGCTTAACGTAGTGGCTTACGTCGGCAATATGCACGCCCAAACGGTAACCGCCCTCGGTTTTTTCAAGCGAAACGGCGTCGTCTATATCGCGCGTGTCAACGCCGTCTATGGTTATCGTCAGCAGCTCGCGCAGGTCGCGCCTGCCCTTTAAAACTACGTCTTGCCCGGCAACCTTTTGCGCCATATCTTCGACGTAAGGGGGGAATTCCGTGCGCAGATTATAGCTGCGTATAATCGCCTCTTCCTCGGTGTAAAAGTCGCCGTCCTCGCCCAGCACTTCAACTATTTTTCCGCCCGGCGCCCTGTCCTTGGGATAGCTTAAAATTTCGGCAACGACCTTGTCGCCGTCCTGCGCTCCGTTTAAAAGGTCGAGGGGGATAAAGATATCGGCGTCAAACGCGCGGTCGTCGGCAATTACGTAAGCGGCGCGCCTGTTCATTTCCAGTCTGCCGACTATAAACTTCCGCCCGCGCTCTATAATTTTTATAACGGTCGCTTCGTCCCCGGTGCCCTTCAAGGGTACGGCTATAACGCGGTCGCCGTCAAGTGCGCCGCCCAGCCGCTTTCGGGGTACGAAGTAATCGTTTTCGCGCTCCGCCTTGCCGTCGGGAATTAAAAAGGCGTAGCCCTGCGGGTTGCCCTTAACGCGCGCCTGAAAGGCGTCTGCCCGTTCGCGCGCGGAACATCCGCCGTGATTTCGTTTTGAAAAATTTCTTTTATGCATATGTAAAAATGAAAAGCGGCGGTAACTTTCCGTTCCGCCGCAGTAAAAAATTTCGTATAAATTAATGAAGGATAAGGGTCACAACGTAGAATACGATGGCAATGACCGAAAGCACACCCAGGCAAATCCACGTCCATTTTTTAAGCTTGCTCTCAATGGACTGTCCTTTGTTTTTGCCGAAGAACGTTTCGCTCGAACCGGTAATGCCCTGAATACCTTCCGAATTACTTTGCTGCAAAAGAACTAAAATTATGGCAACCAGCGCCGCCAAAAACATCGCCACGATAGCAATGGTGGTAAGTACGACGTAGGTAGTGTACTGAGGGTCGCCCATGGCAACAAGAAGATTATACATTAAAATCAACCTCGTTTAACGTTTATTTACCGAGAAATTATAACACAGCCTTAATTATTTGACAATGAAAAACGCGCGCATTTTAAAAAATTTATTCAAGTTTTTTGCGCCGCTCGCCGAATTTGTTAATGATAAATATGCCCAGACATACCAAAACTATAGCAATCAGCGTGTAAA
>JAIDIR010000052.1 GCA_029052615.1 Clostridia bacterium
TGTTATATTTGAGTTAATATATTATACAATATATTAAACTGTGTAATTATTGACTTTTTTAAAGGGTGGAAAATGAAAAAGAAATCGATTATCGCATTTTTACTTGCATGTTCGTTCGCGTTCGGTGCGGCGGCGTTTACAGGCTGTAACGTTATCGGCGGCGACCCTAACGGCGACCAGAACCAGACCGATACCGACAACAAGAAGCCTAACGACGGTAAGGACGAAAATAAAAAGCCCGAGGATAACAAGGACGAGAATAAAAAGCCCGAGGACGAAAATAAGAAGCCCGAGGATGAAAACAAGAAGCCCGAGGATAACAAGGACCCAGAGGACGAAGAGAAGCCCGGCGACGATAAAAAGCCGGACACGCCCACGACCGTTAAAGTTACGGGCTTGACGCTTTCACATTCTTCTTTAACGCTTGATATCGACGGCACGCAAAAGCTCGTTGCCACCGTTACTCCGACGGATGCGACCAATAAAAAAGTAATCTGGTCTTCGGACAAAACGTCCGTTGCAACAGTAGATACGAACGGTTTGGTCACGGCAAAGGCTGCCGGCAACGCTAATATAACGGCTAAAACGGAGGACGGCAATTATACTAAGACCTGTGCCGTTACCGTTAAGGCTGCGCAGACCAATCCCGGTACCGAAACCGAAAAACCCGTTGTATCCGAAAAAATCACTTATTCATATGCGGGTAACGAATGCGCGGCGTTCGAGTGGAAGGATTCCAATCCCGCAAACGCAAAGGTTGAATATAAGCTGTCGACGGATAGCTCGTACACGCGCGTTGACAGCGCTCTCGTGCGCGCTTCTACAACCGCCGGCGTCGCGGGAACCGCAAGGGTGGACGTCGTAGGCTTGAAGGGCGGCGCAAAGTACGACTTTAAAATAACTCCGTCGTCGGGTACCGCGTTTACGGCGGAAGGCGTTACCGTTCATTCTTACGATCGTTCGGGCTACGCGCATTTCGGCAAGACCGACGGCGTGGGGGCATACAAGGACGACGGAACTCCCAAGAATAATGCAAAGATTATTTATCTCACCGAAGCGAATAAAAACAACGTTGACGGCAGCGGGAAAAGTATTGCTCAATACCTTGCAAACGCAAAGAATAACTCTACGCCTATAATTATCAGGGTTGTGGGTACGGTCGGCTCGGCAACCTGGAATTTAAAAGATTACGGCGATCAGTACGGTAAAGCGAGCTTGGGCAAAACGCCGTTGAGCGCCTCTCTCGTATCTCAGTTGACGCCGCGCATAGACGGCAAAAGCGGTTCGCTGGCTACGAGCGGTGAAGTTACTTATTATCAGGATACTTCATGCTATGGTTATAAGAGCGGCGAAACGCTCGCCGGCGTTTACAATACGCTCAATCTTCACCCGTCGAGGCCGGACGGCTTGTACAATAATAGCGAATGCGCCGCAATCAAGGGACTTAACAGCTATATGAAAGTCAAGAGCGGCGAATATGACAGCTGCTGGAACGACTGCCCGGTGTCGAACGTTCAAAACGTTACTATCGAGGGTATAGGCGAGGACGCGGAAATATTCCAATGGGGCTTTACCTTTAAAAACAGCAGCTCTGTTGAAGTCAGAAATATCCACTTTGACGACTACACCGAGGACGCCTGCTCGTTCGAGGGCGGCGATACGAGCGTAAGCAATCTTTCATCTTTTAACTATGGCAATATCTGGCTTCACCACAACACGTTTGACGAGGGTAAAAACTATTGGGACGTCTGCGCCGAACAGGACAAGGGCGACGGTGACGGCTCTACCGACTTTAAGGGACTTAAAAACATTACGATTGCCTATAACCACTATATAGAAACACACAAGACCGGTCTTATCGGCGGCGGTGATTCCGTCTCTACGGCAAACGTAACTTTCCATCACAACTATTACGAGAGTTGTAACCAGCGTATGCCTCTCGGCAGGCAGGCGAATATGCATATGTACAACAACTACTATTCGGGAAGTACGCTGTACAGCATTTCGCTTCGTGCGGGCGCGTACGCCTTCATCGAGAACTGCTATTTCACCGAAGATGCGTCAGACCACTACCCCGTAGAACTTGTCACCGGTGATTACGGTAAGCCTTCGGCTAAAATTATTAACTGTGTTATCGACAAAAATAAAGTTAACAAGCACAATAAAGTGGGTGATGCGTATCTGTATATCGGTACTGACAGGAACGCAACCGTAAACACGTCAGACCAGAGATTTGCAAAGAATTTCGATACGAACAGCAGCTTGTTCTACTATAAAGACGGCAAGAGTAACGTTTCTGTTATGTTTACTGCGGAGGAAACCAAGACTTACATACCCCAGCTTTCGGGCGTGCAGAAGCGCGGCGGCAAAGTAACTTTGGGCGGAAGCGGAACGGGAAGCGGCACGGGCACGGAAACGGAAAATCCCAATCCTAATCCCAACCCCAATCCTAACCCCGGCGGTCAAACACAGACCGAGAGCTTTACGGCTTCCTCGCAGGGATATGCAACAGGTGATAATTTACTTAATAAAGCTTATAACGGAACGGCTTTCAAAGTCAGCACAGCGGGTAGTGCACCAGTAACCGAAATGAATTTTACCGAAGGCAATGCAACTTGCGCAACGGCAAATGATGATTCTGGGTTAACTTTTGCAAAAGCGTTTTATGCTGGCGGTACAAGTACTGATTATACGATAGAAGCGGTAGTTGATTGCGAAATAACTATTTATTATACCGTATCCGACAAGGGTTTGCTTACAAAACCTGATTATGCAAAGTCCGGCGTTTTGACGATTGGCGGTACACAAATAACTGAGGATACTAATACTCAGGGAAACAAAAAGTCTGGTACGGCATACGCCTATACGTTAAGCTTAACGGCAGGGCAAAGTATCGTTATTAAGTCTTCCGCAAACAGATTGATTCTGTTTGGTGTAGTAGCAGATTATTAAGGTTAATGTAATGCAAACTGTTCCTAGCGGGGGAGAAAACATGAGTAAACCCAGAGTCGTCTTTCCTTTTACAGAAGCGGGATTGGGACATATAATGCCTTTAAAAAGCATAGCGGACGAATTCGAACGCCTTTACGGCGATAAGGTAGAAGTCGTGCGCTCGGAGTTCTTTACCGAAACGGGCGACGCTCAGCTTGCCGAGTATGAAAGACAGCTTGTCGAGGACGTTATAAAGTATAACAGAAATCCGAGACTGGGCTTTTTCGCAACATTTAATATGACCTTCTGGGGCACGAAAATTTCCTCCTGGGGGGCGGTGAAATATATAGGAAATGGCTCGCACGTCAAGGGCATAGAGCATATGACCGAGCTTAAGCCCGACCTCGTTTTCAGTACGCACTGGGCAACCAACTACTACGCAATGAAGATGGAAAACCGCCCTTTAACCGCAATGTATTGCCCCGACGCAAGGATAAACACGCTGTTCAGCTACCCCTGCGACCTTGCAATGGTTTCCATGCCCACGGGCTATAAAGCGGCGCTCAGGAAGCACAAAAAACGCTTTAACGAAAACAATTTAAAGCTGGTGCCCTTTCTTATCAGGAAGGAAGCGTTCGAGGTTACCACCGACAAAAAGATACTCAGGCGCAAGCTGGGGCTGGACGAAAATAAATT
>JAIDIR010000053.1 GCA_029052615.1 Clostridia bacterium
CCCTTCAGTTCGTCCATAGGGCTATTTTAGCATATGTATGTGAAAAATACAAGTAAAAACGCCAACTCTACTGTGAGTAGAGTGTGAAATTTTTGCGGTAGAGTTGTGAAAACCCGCCGTTTAGACGCGTTTTAAAAGTGTAGACCGACAAAGCGAGGGCAAAGGTTGTAAAAACCTTTTTCCTTGGTTATAATAATATCGTAAGTAAATTTAACCGAAAACCGTGAAAGCGGCTGCCGCTTTCACCTTAATGGAGGCAAAAATGAGAAATTTCGATATATTCGTCGACTCGGCGGCAAACCTTACCGAGGAGTTGATTAAGGAATACGATATAAAAGTTATTTCGTACTCCTGCCTTGTAAACGGCAAGGAAATGAATTGCTACGAGGACGGCGTTCCCTTTGCGGAAACGGCAAAGAAGTTTTACGCCGCTATGCGCGAGGGCGCGGACACCAAGACGACGCTCGTCAACGCCGATAAGATTATGACGGCGGTTACCCCCGCTTTGGAAGCGGGGCGCGACGCGCTTATAATTACCATTGCGGAGGGAATAAGCGGCACGTATAACCAGGCGGTTGAAGCGGCTAAAGAGCTTGGAAAGAAATTCCCCGAAAGAAAGATACTAGTATCGCAGAGCGCAAACGCGTCGCTTGGCGAGGGGCTGGTTGCCCTGTACGCCGCGCGGATTTCCGCCGACGGAAAGGACGTTGTAAGCTGCCACCAATGGATAGAAAACAACAAATTCAATATTCACGGCGTGTGCACCGTCGATTCGCTTAAATATTTAAAACGCGGCGGCAGAGTTTCCACCGCGCTTGCGATTGCGGGCACCATCTTAAATATCAAGCCCGTACTGCACGGCGACGAAAACAGCAAGCTGACCGTATTCTGCAACGAGCGCGGCAGAAAGAAATCAATTGCAAGACTTATTGAAACCTTTAAGGAAAACGTTATAGACCCCGAAAACCAGACGGTTGCAATTGCACACGCGGACTGCGAGGAAGAGGCTTTGGAGCTTGCAGAGCGCATTAAGGCGCTTGGTGCGAAGGATATAGTAATGAACTATTACGACCTATGCACGGGCGCGCACGCTGGTCCCGGCACCATTGCGCTGTTCTTCACGGGCAAGTCGCGCCTTATCGGCGCTACCGCGGCAACCGCGGGCGCAAAGGTTGGCGTTAAAGCAAAACAGAGCTGATAATAATTTTGAACTTTAAAAAGCCTGCGCGGATATTTTTCCGCGCAGGCTTTAATTTTATTTCTTTTACAAATCGCCGAGGGGCTGACCGCCGAGTATATGGATATGCAGATGGAACACCGTCTGCCCCGCGTCGTCCCCCTGGTTTATTATCAGGCGGTAACCGTTCTCGCAGCCGTTCGCCGCCGCAATTCCGGGTATCTTCGTAAGCATATATTTAAGAATTTCCGCGTCCTCTTCCCCCGCCTCCGAAAGAAGCTTGAAGTGCGACTTGGGCACGGCGAGAAGGTGCACCTTCGCCTTGGGCTCAAGGTCCTTAAAAACGCACATTTTATCGTCCTCGTAGACGACCGCCGCGGGTATTTCACCCTTGATTATTCTGCAGAAGACGCAATTTCCGTCGAGCATGATTTTTTAACCCTCCAACTTTTAATAAACAACGATATATAGCACACGGCTGACGAGCCGAGTATTGCCGCAAACGTACAGAACAGAGACAGATATTTCCAGTCGCTTAGATCGCGCACGAACGCGGGATTGTAGATGAACACCAGAACGTCGCCGTCGCGCTCGAAGTTGAAACCCGTAACCGCGTCGTTGACACGGAAGAACGAAGCGTACAGCTTGCCGTCGTGATACAAATCTTCTTTGAAATAGGTGTTTACACCCTCGTCGGTCGTCACCGTAGCCGAAACCGATACGGGGAAATAATAGTCGTTGCCGCTGACCGAATCGTGGCTTAAAGCGTATTCGTAGTTATAGGTCACCGAGCCGACCGTTTCGCACTGAACGGCGCGCGTCACCTTTCCGCCCTCCACCGTCTCGGAAGAATTTTCCTGTCGGCTGTTGTAGGGGCGGTTCTCGGTTGCCTTCATCTCTCTGCCGTCCTGCATAAACGCCACGAATGCTTCGGGGTCGGTAAACACCTGCGTTTCGTACGTTTCACGGAAGGGAAGCGAGCAATAGCATATAGCGATAATCGCCATTAAGAACATACCCAACGCGACGGCAAAACGCCCCCAGTGCTTCCAGTACAGCGGGTCGCTTTTGCTAAGCGACTTTACCGCCAGGTCCTCCTGCTCAGCCTGCTCGAACATTTCGCGCACGGCGGCGACGTTTTTATACAGCTCCTCCATCGGCAGTTTATTCTGACTGTAAACCTTCTTCCTTTCGAAACAGAGAATTAGCACGCACTCCACGCTTGCCACCAGCGCGCAGCCCGCGTACACGAAGCCGAGCGCAACGTTGCCGAGCGGCAAATCCCAGCAGATATGCAGCCCGCACGAGAGAATGGAAACGAGGTAAAACGCGATGTTTGCGAGGTGCCTTTTGAAATGGCAATACGCCCAGCCGACCGCCGCCGTCCACAGCGTATGCGTACACACCGCCGACGTTCCGCGCGCAACCGACACCTCTATAATCGTCGTAAGGTTCATAACGGGCATTTCGTTTGCTTCCACGAAGATATAGCCCATATCCTCCACTATGGAAAAGCCGCAGCCCACTGCGGCGCCCATCAAAAAGCCCGCAAGCGGCGAATTTTTACGCGACGTAACTATTACCGCAATAACGGCAGCGGCTTTGGGCAGCTCCTCGAAAAAGCCGGTATATACCGCCCTCAACCACGGATTGTCCGACGAGAATATATTGAAAAGTATCTGCGATATTATATTCGCCATTGCGCCGCCCATAAGCAATGCAAGGCAGACCGACATAAACGACAAATCCTTTTTGGGATACAGCTCGTACAAAAACAGCAGAAACGAAAGGTTGAAACAGCACGATGCCAAAACTGTTATGGTGGGTATGAACAGCTCGTTTGAGGTGAAGCGCACGATTAAAAGAAAGACAGCGTACAGCACGAGCATGAGCGCAAACAATCTGATATACGCCCAGGGATACTTCTTGTTTACGCCGCCGTCGCCGCGCATGCCGCGCGTAAGCAATTCGGAATATTCCTCTCCAGAATGCCTTCTGAACGTCTGCTTGAAGAAGTTCGCTATTACGTTGTTAACCCGTTTAGAGTTACTTCCGCTTTTAACCATTTAAAGCTCCGATTTATATTTATTGACAATCGTCAACAGTTGCCGCCGCCCCGTCGCGGAAAAGCTCCGCAAGCCGCACTTTAAGTTTGCCGCTGTGCTCTCCGCGCACGTAAACCTTTATATATCCCTCGGTGTAGCCGCAAGTATATTCGCCGTCGAATTGCTCGCAAATCACGTAATATATCCGCCCCAACCGCTCTTTTATATACTTTTCTTCAGCCATCTTGCCCGCCTGTATAAGCGCGTGCAGGCGTTGCGATTTTACGCTTTTGGGAAGGTCGGGAAGGGTGAACGCGTGCGTGCCCTCCCTTGGCGAAAACGCAAAGGCGTGCACCCTTGCAAAGCCCGCTTCCCCTATTATCGAAAGGCTGTCCGCAAAGTCCTTTTCACTCTCCCCACAAAAACCCGCTATTATATCCGTGGTTATTGCCGCGTCGGGAAAATGCGAGTAAATGAGCGCGCACTTTTCAAGGTATTCGGCACGCGTATAGTGCCTGTTCATTGCGCGTAAGATAGCGTCCGAACCGCTTTGCAGCGACAGATGAAACTGCGGCGCAAAGTCCTTTAAGCCTTTGAGTGCGGTCATAAGTTTTTGGTCGATAACGTTGCACTCTATCGAGCCCAGCCTTATGCGCTTGTCGGTAAACTGCAGCGCTTCGATAAGCCCCGCAAGCCCCTGTCCGTTACCGTCATATGCCGAAATATTTATGCCCGTAAGCACTATTTCCGGCGCAGGGCACGCCTTGACTTCCCCGACTATATCCTCAACCGCGCGCGAGGTTACCCGCCCCCGCAGATAGGGTATTACGCAGTACGAACAGAAGTTGTTGCAGCCGTCCTCAATCTTGATAAAGGCGCGCGTTTTGACCTGTTTGGGAAAGCCCAGCTTTTCGCACCCGCAGCCGCCGAAATCTTTTGCAATTGCCGAAACGACCTCTTCCTTTCCGCGCGCTCCTAAAACTGCGCGCACGCCCTCCTTTTCAAACTGAGCGCCGTCCTTTTGGGAAGCGCAGCCGCAAACGTACAGTGGCGCGTCCGGGTTGAATTTGCGCACGCGCGAGATGAGCTGTCTGCTCTTTCTTTCCGCCTCCCGCGTCACCGCGCAGGTATTCAAAACGTATATATCCGCGTACGAAAGTTCGTCCGAAACCTCCCAGCCGCGGTTTTCCAGCTCCGCCATAATAGCGGCGCTTTCCACCTCGTTGACCTTACAACCGAGAGTGAATACGACCGCTTTCATTCCAGCTCTCCCAGCGAGAAAGCCGCAAGCGCGCACACCGCAACCGCCGCAGTTTCGGCACGCAATATTCGCTTGCCCAGGCTCATTCCCGCAAAGCCGTATTTATCCTTTGCAAGGGCGTATTCCTCGTCCGCAAAGCCGCCTTCACTGCCTACGACGAGCGCGGTCGAACCTTTAACAGTTTTCAAATCGACGTCCGAGCCCTTGGCAAATTCGCAGAAAAAAAGCTTGTTGCAATAGCCGTCGGCAGATGCCAAAGCGCTTGCAAAATCTTCGAAATAAACGACCTCGGGCGCAACCGAACGCAGGCACTGTTTAGCCGCCTCGCGCGCCACCTTGTTCAGTCTTTCTATCTTGTTGCCGTTCATATACGCCGAGCAGTACCGCGAATTGAACACGCCTATTTTGGCGACGCCCAGCTCGGTTGCCTTCTGTACGACAAGCTCTGTCTTGTCGCCCTTCAACGCACCGACCAGCAGGTAAATTTTGGTCTTTGCCTCCCTGTTGCCGCGGTTTACACCCGTAATATGTGCCGACAAACGCTGTTTTTCAACCTTGGTAACGATTGCAGTGTATTCGTTGCCCGCGTTGTCTAAAAGGGTAATCTCGGTGCCCTCGGTCACCCTCAGCACGGTTTTGGCGTGAATAAATTCCTCGCCGTCCAGCACCGTCTCGCTGTCCTCGGGGTAGTTTATGGAGTTGGAAAAAAACCTCTTAGGCGCGCTCATTCAACCTTTGAACGCAAGCGCGTTCCACTCCCCTTTCTTAACTTTTTTAATAAGCTCCAGCCCCTGCGCGGAGTAAACCTCCACGACGCGGTCAAGCTTTTCGTCGATAATTCCGCTTAAAATCAAATTGCCGCCCTTCTTTAAATTTTTGGGTATCGAAGGCGCAAGATTTTCCAAAATGTCGGCGGTTATGTTGGCAAGCATAATGTCGCCCTTCAGCGCGCTGTCGTCCAAAAGATTGGAACGCGCCACCACGACCTTGGCGGTCACCCCGTTAAGCTCGCAGTTGTGCTTTGCGCTCTCCACCGCAACCGCGTCGATATCGGTAAGATACGCCTGCTTTGCGCCCAGCTTGACGGCGGAAATGCCGAGTATGCCGCTCCCGCACCCGACGTCTATACATACGCTGTCGGGCGTGATATATTCCTGCAAAAGCTCCACGCACATAGAGGTCGTTTCGTGCTCGCCCGTGCCGAACGCCATATTGTTGTCCAGCTTGACGACCTGCTCGCCCTCCGCTTTTTCGTACTCAATCCACTCGGGCACGACCACCACCTTGCCAAGGTGTATGGGGCGGAAATGCGTGCGCCAGATTTCTATCCAGTCGTCGCCCTCAATCTCGCGGTTGGTCGTTTCCAGAGTGCCAAGGGGAAGCGCGCCGCCGCAGTTTGCGACAATCTCCTCGATATCGCGCCTGATTTCTGGAATGACCTTTTGCGCGTCGGAAAGCGCGATAAACGCCTTGACCAGAACGTCGCCCGAAGCGTTTGCCACAAGGTCCTCGTCCATATAGTCCCAGTAGGCGGATTTGTCCCTTTGCAGCGCGATAACGTCCTTGACGTCCGAAATGGCAACACCGTAGGAAGTGTAACGCCACATAACGTCGGCAATCAGCTCGCTGCCCTCGGAAGTGGTATGCACGGTAAGTTCGATAAATTTCATAGGTCTATTCTATCACACGCAAATTAAAATAGCAAGTATAATGTAAAAGCCGCGCGGCTCAATTGCCGCGCGGCTCTCGGTTTTATTACTGCTTAGTCCTTATTTTCTTCGTCCGTAAAGCCCATATCGGTTATCGGGTCGGCGGGCTTATAGAAGCCGCCCACGTCAAACACTCTGCCGTCGTCAACGGGCATAGGCGCAACCACGTTGCGCACCACCGTTCTGACGGGAGCCGCCGCCTGCGCGTTCTGCGCGGGTTGAGCTGGCTTCTTGGTCGTGTCTATCTTGGTGGTCGTCACGGTGGTCATAACCGCGTCGGGAGGAACCTGCGCCGTAACGGGCGCCGCGTTTTCCGCCGTTGCGCTCTGAGCCGCCGCCTTTTCGTCCGCCATTGCGTTTCTTACTTCCGTCCTGATAAGCTCGGTAAGCGCCTGCAAGGTAACGCCGCCCGCCATGGACTGTTCGCCGCCGAAGCGCAACGCGTTGACGTCACTGCGCATAACCGCGTTCTGTTCCGCGCGCATAACCTCCATTCTCAGCTCGGCAATTTCCTTTGCCATATCCTGCGTGGCTTTCATAGCCGCCATTTCGGCTTTGAGTTCGGCTATCTCGTTGGACGATGCGCCGCCCGCCGCCATGGGCATAGCCTGCGCCTGTTGAGGCATAGACTGAGGCATTTGCCCGCCCATCATCGCGGGCATCTGCGGCATCATCTGAGGCTGAGCCATACGAGCCGCCATACGCTCCTCGCGTTCCTCGCGGCGGCGTTCGTCCTCACGCTGTCTGCGCTCCTCTTCCCTGCGCTCGCGTTCTTCCTGCTCGCGCTTGCGCTCCTCCTTTTCTTCCAACCTGCGCTGTTCCTCACGCTCGCGCTTTTTCTTTGCCGAACGCGCCGCAAGCGCAATTATTAAAATGAGAAGTATTAACGCCGCAACGGCAATGACTATCCACAGCCAGTTGGTCACAACAAACTTAACAATCTTTTCCCAAACCGTCAACTGCTTTGCGGGCGTCGTATAAGGCGCGCTTACAACTTCGGAAACGGTTTTATCCAGCTTAAAGTTAGTGCTGTCCAACAAGTCGGCTTGCATATAGTAAGTCGTTTCGTAATCAAGCGCGTCTGCCGCTACTTCCTGCGTGCAAGCTTCGTCGGCGTAGAATTTCAAGCCGACAGCCTGAGCCAACGCCGCCGCAGATATGCCGTCGCTCTTAAATACGGGCTTGCCGTCCGCGCCCATCGTTGCGGTTATTACAGCCTTTTCCAAAGTCCACTCGACTTCCGCTTCACCCGCCGACAAATCGTAAAGCGCTACGGTAAACAGCGCCTTTTTCAAAGTCGTTGCGGTCGCCCACTCGTAGCGGTCGCTATCCTTCAAAGCGAACACCGCCTTGTACGTGCCTGCATTCAAGCCTGCAACCGTCTTGCTTTCAACGAACGCCATAAGCGCACTATCAAAGCCGTCGAAGTCCGCCGCCGTGGGTTTAATTTCGTCGCCGCTATAAGTTAAGCTTCCGCTATATACGGGCACGGCAACCTTAGCCTTTGCAACCTCGATTTGCACCGTGGTCGTAAAGTCCTGCGAGCCGTCGTTATAAGTAACCGTAATTATCTGCTTACCTACTTCAAGCAACCCGCCCTCGCGCAGGGTTTCGCAGGTCACGGTTAAATCTGCGACTTCAACGTCTTCCTTAGTGCCGTTATTAAAGGATATTTCCGCCTTAATCTTGGCTTTAACATCGTCAAGCGTGTTGTTGATATCAAACTTCGCGCCCGCTTCCACCGCCGCGGAAACGCTTTCGACAACCGCCGCGGTGATTTTCACCACAGCCGTCTTTTCGCCAATAGGTTTGTAATTGCCGTTTTCGTGCGTAAATTTGGCGGTAACGGAATAACCGTCCTCGTTGATTTCGGTAAACTCGAACGGTTCGGGCTGCTCCGTTCCGTTATAAACGTAAGTCACTGTCACTCCGTCGGGAATATTTTCCGCAACGATTGAAACGGTTTTGCCGAAGGAAACGGAAGTTCCCGCGAACGTGATTTTATCCGCATCGGGATAGTCCGCCCGTTCAACGGTAATAACGCAAGGCTTGTTTGCAATGGGCGCGTAAGCCGCACCCGTATCGAACTTGACGGTAATCGTGTAAGTACCCGCGTCGATAATATCCGTGCCCTCGAAAGGCTGACCATCCTTTAAAATTTCGTAAGTAACTTCCACGCCGCTCGGCACGTTCTTTGCCGAATAGTCCACGGGTGAACCGGTGTAGGTCGCGGTTATAGTAGGCTCTACTACGATATTGCCCGCCCCTTCCACTTCGGGCTTATCGCTTATGGTAAGCGTTTTGGTGATGTCGTCAATCTGCTCGTAGTTGGGGTTGCTGTGCGTAAACTTAGCGGTAATTTCATACTCGCCTGCCGCGCTTGCGCCCGTAAATATAGAGCCGTCGTAATAGTATTCAACTGTCACCCACGAAGGATAGCCCGTCGCTTCCAAAGTGTAAGTCGTTCCAGTAATTTCTGGCTGCACCGCGTCAGCAAACGTAATACCCGTAACCGTCGCCTTGTCAATTTTCAAGGTTGCAGGCAAGGTCGTGGTAATCGAGTTATAGTTTGCATTACTGTGCGTGAATGACAAAGTTATATTATACGTTCCCGCATTGGTAAACTCCCAGGGCGTGGCTTGCTTGGTGCCGTTATAATCGTACTCAACGCTCACGCCCTCGGGCAAGGTGCCACTGTAAAAAATACTGTGCGCACCCTCGTCATAGATTAATGTATCGCTCGTAAAGGTTATACCAGAAACGTCGAAGTTGCCCTTGTTAATGGTGATAGTTTCGGTATAGTCTGGAATAGTCAAGCCGTCAACGCCAATCGTAATCGTCACGCTTGGATTCGCGTCCAAAGTTCCGCTTACCGTCAATATACTCAAATCTTCAAGCTGCCCCGTGCTTCCCGTATTCCAGACGACGGTTGCAGAAGTTATTGCCGCCTTTATCTCGTCCTCAGTCACAGGATAAGTAAACTGCGTTGTGCTCATCAAAATAAGGCTTATAGAGCTTACTGCCACCTCTTCAACGTCGATATTATACTGTATGGGGAACTTGCCGTCGATTGTTGAAATTATAAGCGTGTTAGTGCCGTTTACCAGCTTTTTGTCCGCCGCTTTAATTTCAAGCTTAAATTCAGTTGAACTTAAAGTTGCGGTTTTGCCGTCGCTATACGTCGCCTCTATTACAAAATAACTCTTTATAGTAGGGGTCAACTTAGTCGTAGTGTAAACGGTATCCGTCGGATTATACGATTTTACGCTCAACCCCTTTATTTCGCGCTCCTGGAACTCTAGCTCTATACTGCCCGACTCCACCGTAAAGTTGGAATCAGTCGGCGTGAATATCCACTCGTAGGAGTTTGTACCTTCCTTTGCGGATTCGCCTTCCTTCCAGTCAAACGTACCAGGAGTACCGCTAGTATCCGAAACGAGGTCGGGCAACCCGTCCGTTACGAAGGGTATACCCTCGGTAGTAGAGTCTACTTTCGGCTTAGGAGTAGAAGGCTTTTTGTTTATTGTTATGGTAAAAGTCTTTTGCGTATCGGTGCTGCCCGCCCACTTTAAGCCGCTTGCAAGCGACATATACACCACGTATTCGCCTGCATTTTTTACGTTGGCAGAAGTCACTTCTACGGCAGTTTCAGCGTCGGGTGCCGTGTACTCTATTTTATCTACGTTTACGTATTTCGTATTGTTGTATATGTTTAAATCGAGCCAGCCGGGTTTTTCCGAAGAAGTTAAATTTGCAATCCACTTGGCACTATTATCGTAAGTGACGGTAATATTCTGCGGCGCGTATATGCCGCCGTTAACGTCATACGAACAGTATATAGTTTCGCTTGAGTTGCCGCCGTTGGCAGAAGCATACAAAATGGTTACGTCGTGCGTGGAAAGCGAAACACCCCAGGGCAACGACAGATTTGCCGCCGCCTGCCTTGTTGCCGTGGCGGTGCTTCCGCTCATTGAAATAGCCGCCTGATAGTCCACCGCACCGTCAGTAGAGTTTTTCTTTGTCAACAGCACTAAAAGGTTGCCGCCGCTTACGCCCGTGATTGGATTATCGTATGCTATATAAAGGTTGTTACCTTCTTCCCTTATGCTTGCCTTTCCTGTACTTGTATAATTTGAAGCCTTAACATACGCTTTGTATTCGGGTTTTCCCGTCGGTGCCGTAAGAGGCGCAAAGCCGCCGCCCGCCGTAGGCGCCGTTGCCGTTATATAAGCGATTTTTGTTGAATCCAGATTAAAAGCCGGACGCACCCCGCCCAAATTCCAGACGGCACGGTCATCTATGCGACCAATCGAACCGACAGCGAGCGCAGCCGAGTAAGATGTACCATCGCGCCCCGCCGGACGAAGCCAATAAAAGTCCGCCGCTTCACCGGAGTATTTAAGATAGTCGGAGGTCTTGCCGTTGGGGTTTCTGCCCGTACCCGTGTAATTGCCCGGGTAGTAGCCAGACGACTCCTTCCAGTTTGAATCGAGTGTTTTTGCGTATGTTGTACCGTCAGAATCACCGAAGCCGTAGTCCGTATTATTTATATCGTAATAATCAAGTAAGAACAGATAGTCGCCGCTTGTCTCTTCCCATACGGTGCCGTCTTTCGTAGCGTAGCTTGCATACTGTGCTGTAGGATGATTTGTTTTGTCATCTATTCTGTTAGTGTTGTACTTGCCGTTTTTGTTGTCCGCCGTATCGGTTATGCCTTTCGTTTTATACTCGTATTGCGACAGTCCGTTATCGATATTCCAGCTGTCGGTGGTGTAGCTGCTCGCCTTCACTACCGCGTCCTTTACGTCCGCGTTGAATAGTTTGCCATACCAAGAAGCATTGGTAGCTATGGTTTTAGCGGTTGTATTGGGGTCCGCCGTTTCAGAAGACCCCTCATAATACTTAAAATCGTCGCCACCGTTTAAGCTTGCACGCATTTTGCTTGTGCCCCAGTATGCGTAGTCTGGGTTTCGCTGTGAATAGTTGTACTTTTCTGCGGCAAGCTGTTTATCCGTCCACAGGAGCATATTGCCCTTGCTGTACTTATTGTCAGCACCCGTAGAAAGCACGCGCCACTTTACAGGGCTATCGTTATTTTCACCGAAATATATATACTCTTTCTGCTTGCCTTCAAAGCCGTTCAATATTTTGCCCGAGCCGCTCAAATCTAAATATGCGCCCGTTGCTTTGATTGCAGGTGCCGTTTCTTCGGCATATGCCTTATTATTTGAAAATGAAAAAACTGTGCCAAGACATAGTCCTGCACAGAATATGGGCGTGAGTATATAAAGC
>JAIDIR010000054.1 GCA_029052615.1 Clostridia bacterium
CTTCATAATTTTCTCCTTTCAGTAACAAATACTTTGAGTGTTGGAATTATATCACACCTTTTATAATTTTTCAATACTTTTCGTCAAAATTTTTTAAAATAGTGTAAAAAATTACACCAACCTCTATATGTTGTGGTTGGTGATAAGTTTTGCAGTGATTAAGCTATAAATTCAGCGGTGGCTCACCGCACGCAGTCCGCGTACAGGGGGAACGCCTTGCAAAGCTTGGCAACCTCCTCGGTCACGTGCGCGTACGCCTGCTCCTTCTTTTCAATAATCTCGGCGATAAGCTGCGCAATCTTGCGCGCCTCCGGCTCCTTCATTCCGCGCGAGGTCATTGCGGGGGTGCCTATTCTTATGCCGCTTGTAACGAAAGGCTTTTGCGTGTCGAATGGTATCGCGTTTTTGTTTACGGTGATATGCACCTCGTCAAGCATATGCTCAAGCTCCTTGCCCGTCATACCCTTGTCGGTGAGGTTGAGCAAAATAAGGTGGTTGTCCGTGCCGCCCGAAACCATTTTTACGCCCAGCTTGGTGAATTCGTCCGCCATTGCCGCCGCGTTTTTGACTATCTGCTTCTGATATTCCTTGAATTCGGGCTGCAACGCCTCCTTAAACGCAACCGCCTTTGCCGCGATTATATGCATCAAAGGGCCGCCCTGTATGCCGGGGAACACGGCTTTGTCGATTGCCTTGCCGTACTCTTCCTTACACATTATTACGCCGCCGCGCGGTCCGCGCAGGGTCTTGTGCGTTGTGGTGGTTACGAAATCCGCGTAGGGCACGGGCGAGGGGTGAAGTCCCGCCGCAACCAGACCAGCAATGTGCGCGATGTCAACCATCATAAGCGCGCCCACCTTGTCGCAGATTGCGCGTATGCGCTTGAAGTCGATTACGCGGGGGTACGCGCTTGCGCCCGAAACTATCATTTTGGGCTTGCACTCCACCGCTATTTTTTCCATTTCGTCGTAGTCGATTACCTGCTTGTCCTCGCTTACGCCGTAGGGCACAATGTTGAAATATTTGCCCGAAATGTTTACGGGCGAGCCGTGCGAAAGGTGACCGCCGTGCGCCAGATTCATACCCATAACCGTGTCGCCGGGCTGAAGCATTGCAAAGAACACCGCAAGGTTTGCGCTTGCGCCCGAGTGCGGCTGAACGTTGCAATATTCGCAACCGAAAATCTGCTTGATGCGGTCGCGCGCCAAATCCTCGGCAATATCCACGAACTGGCAGCCGCCGTAATAGCGGTGCGCGGGATAGCCCTCCGCATACTTGTTGGTAAGGTGGCTGCCCGCCGCCGCAAGCACCGCGGGGGATACGAAGTTTTCGCTTGCAATAAGCTCGATATTGCCCTGCTGACGTGCAAGCTCCAGCTTTAACGCCTCGGCTACTTCGGGGTCTGTCTGTTCGATTAAGGATATGTCAATCATAGTTTACTCCGTTAAAAATTTATATTTATGCAATAATTATACCATATGTTTTGTAATTATACAAATATTTGAATAAAGTTTTGCTGCGATTAAGTTAAATTTCGTGCAAGCAATTAAAGGATTTGCCCGCGGTGGCTCACCGCCCGAGCCAGCCGCCGTCGACGGCGAGGGTAAATCCGTTCACGTAATCGCTTGCCGAGCTTGCAAGGAATACCGCCGCGCCTTCAAGGTCGGCAGGGGTGCCCCACCTGCCCGCAGGGATACGCGCTAAGATATCCGCGCTGCGCTCCTCGTCCTGACGAAGCTGCTGGGTGTTGTTGGTAGCCATATAGCCGGGCGCAATCGCGTTTACGTTAATGCCCTTGCTCGCCCACTCGTTGGCAAGCGTCATAGTTATGCCCTTGATTGCCGACTTTGAAGCCGTGTACGAGGGCACGCGTATGCCGCCCTGATAGGACAGCATTGAGGCAATGTTGATTATCTTGCCGCCCCCGCCCTGCTTTATGAACTGCTTTGCAACCGCCTGCGTTAAGAAGAACACCGTCTTTAAATTGACGTTTAAAACGCTGTCCCAGTTTTCTTCGGAAAACTCTATGGAGTCCTGCCTCTTAATTATGCCCGCGTTGTTGACGAGTATATCAATTCTGCCGTAGCGCGCAAGCGTTTTTTCGATGACCTCGGGAATGACGTCGCACGAGGATAAATCGGCGATTACGTTATAAAAATTTTCGCTGCCGATAAGCTGTTCGGTTTCGGTCGAAGGTCTGCGCGAAACGCCGACCACCTTTGCGCCCGCCTCGGCGTACGCCCTGCATATACCCTGCCCCAGCCCCGTGTTGGAGCCGGTAACGATTGCAACTTTGCCCTTTAAGCTGAAAGAATCTAAAATCATATTTTCCCCCGAAAAAAATTTTTTACCGTTATATTATAACGCAACCTCCCGCGCATTTCAAGAGGTTGCGTCAATTTTCTATTTATCGAATTGCACGGTTGCGCCGCTTACGATTTTGTAGGTCGCGCCGCGTATTTCCAGCCACACGTCAACCGCCGAAGGATTGTAAACGCGCTCACCGTCCAGCGAGAACACGAGCCGCTTATAAGCCTGAACGTAATTATAAATTTCTATGTTGGTCGCGTGCCAGATATCGCCGCACTCCGCCGCACGCTTGCCAAGATTTTCGATTACCTGCCAATTATCGTCGTCGTCGAATTCATAGGAGTGACCCCACACGAAAAACAGCCACGGCTCGCGGTGCTTGAACTCGCCGTCGGGCGACGATAAAAAGAACTTGTCCGCAAGCTTTTCAAGCTGCCCGTCGGTGTGGTGACAGGTGGGATTCCATTCCAGAAAATCTTCGGGAATTGTGAAGTCGAAAGTTGCTTTGGTGGTGCGCGCGTACGCCACGCCGAGGTCGGCAAGCACGCGCTTTATATCGGCGTTATAGCCGTTGTAAGCGTACGCCATTCCGCGCACTATCGTACCGAATTTTTCTTCCAGATACGCGCGGTTGTCCACCACTTCCTTGATGGCTTCGGGCAGGGGCACCTTGTCCAAAAAGATATGCCTTGCGCCGTGCAGAGCGACCTCCTGACCGCTTTTATAAAAGGCGTTAAAGGTCGTCTGCTCGTCCATTCTGCCGTGCCAGTTTTCGCAGTCGAACAACTTGGAATTGAGATTGAACGCACCCTTCAAGCCGTACTTTTCAAAGACCTTCAAAAGGCGCAAATCCGCCTTAACACCGTCGTCGTAGCTGAAGGTCATTGCCTTGGCTTTGCCGCCCGGAAAGCGCATATATTTTTCCTCAAACATCTGTCTGAACACTCTTTTACCCCCTTAATATGCCCTATTCAACGCCGTTTTCGCCGTTTTCGGTATCGGTTTGCGGTTCTTCGGCAGGCTCCTGTACAGGCTCTTCCGCCTGCTCCGTAGCGCTTTCTTCCGCGCCGTCCGCAACCGTTTCGAACGGCTGCTCCTCCGTCAGCGCGCCGCCTTCCGCGGTGACCGCAACCGGCTCCTTAAACAGCCCCGACGACTTTTTCCACTTGCCAGTCAACAGGCGGGATAAGAACAGCACCGAACGCAATACCCAGTCCGAGCACATACCTATCCAGTAGCCGAACGCGCCCAGCTTAGGCAGCCCCGCGATTTTGTCCGTGGTAAGCAAAAACGACAGTCCCACGCGCATTACGAACATTGAAATGACCGCGCTGAACATTACGTATTTTACGTCGCTTGTCGCCTTTAAAATTGCGGGCGTGGTGAACGATAAGGGATAGGTTACGATCTGCATAGCCAGACAGAAATAAAGGCATTTCAAAGCTATCTGTCTTATTGCGACCAACTCATCCCAGGTTACGTCTTTAAAGTTCCAGATGCGCACGATATACTGCGACAGCCCCAAAAACAACGCAACGCAGATTGTGTTTGCTATGTACGAGAGAAGGAACATCTTCTTCATATAGTGCTTGCACTGGTCAACGTCGCCAGTGCCCACCGCCTGACCTACCACAGTAAGACACGCCGTGCCCACGCCGCCGCCTACCATCGAGGCGTAGTTGTTCACGTGGTTTGCAATGGAATTTGCCAGCGCCTCCATATTTATGGTCTTTAAACTGCCGTCTACGTAGAGGGGAAGTCCGTCTTCGCCAAGAACGGGATCGATATAGTGGTTTACGTTGACGAACGTGGAAGTCATCAACTTGCCCAGCTGGAAGAGCGCGCTCTCTATACCAGCCGGTATAGCAAGGCGGAGTATCTTTTTCACCATTTGCTTATCGAAGCGGAACTTTTCGAAAATCCGCACCGCAACCAGGTTCTTTTTATTGCCCAAAATCACGAGCATATATATCGCGGGGATAGCCCTGCACACCAGCGTTGCAAGCGCCGCACCCAGAACGCCCAGCTTTAAGACGTATAAAAACAGCGCGTCCATCGCCGCGTTGAGCCCGCAGCTTATCGCTGCGGACGACATGGTTATCATGCTCTTCCTCTGCACCCTTAAAAGCGCGGCACAGGCGTTGAACAATCCGATAAAGGGGAATGAAGCCGCCGTTATGTAAAAATAAATGCTCTGGAATTTGAACGTCTGGCTGGAAGGGGCGATATCGTGATACAAAAGTCTTAAAAGCGGCCAGTTGAGCGCAATGCTTAAACCGCCTATCACAAGCGAGGCTATGACCACGATAATAAGCATATGCTTTGCGCTGCTCTTTGCCGACTCCGTATCCTTTGCGCCGAGACATTGCGAGGTTATTATTGCGCCGCCCGTGGCAAACGCCGAGAACAACTGAATAATAAGATTATTCATGTAGTCGATATTGGTTACCGCAAGGCTTGCGCTCGTGCTGTCGCCCGGCATATTCGAAACCATTATCGAATCGATAAACCCGAGTGAGGACGAAAAAATCTGCTCGATTATAATGGGCAGAATGAGCCATAAAAGCTGCTTGCCCGTAAACAGCGTATATTTTCTTTTAATCTTTGCAGTCTTTTCCACTTTTCACCTTGCGTCCCTTTCGCGCTTACGTGACATTATATATCTTCCCGCCAAAAAAGTAAAGAAAAGGGCGGGCGATAGTTGACACAAAGTTGATAAAATTTTATAATATGTAACGTGGAAGAAAATATTGCAGTTAAACCCGACAAGAAGAAAATAGCGCTTAAAATTTTGAAGCAATACGCCGTTATTACGCTCGGCTGTATAATTTATTCGCTCGGCATATCCCTTTTCATTACGCCCGCCGATTTGTCCGCAGGCGGAATGACGGGTATATCCATTATTTTCAGCACTTTCATACCGCTGCCGCAGGGTATTATTCTGGTTATTTTGAATATCCCTATGCTCATTCTGGGGCTGATATTTTTCGGCTGGAAGTTCCTTATTTCAACGGGCTACGCCACCGTGGGTTCTTCGCTTCTGATGACCCTTTGGGAATACGTTTTCGGTGAAAAGTGCCTTAACATTTTACCCATCACTCAGAAGGCTTCCCCCGCAAGTGCTATACTTATAGGCGCGGTAGTAGGCGGCGTTTTGTTCGGCGCGGGTATGGGACTTATATTCCGTATGGGCGCGTCGACTGCGGGCACGGACATTATCGTAAAACTTCTGCGCAAAAAATTCCGCCACTTAAAAACGGGTATGATTTCACTCGTTACAGATATGACGATTGTGAGCTGCTCGCTGTTCGTCAACGGCTATAATATTGAAAAGCTTTTCTACACCGCGATTTCCACCGTAGTGTTCACTATGGTGTTCGACTGGGTATTGTACGGCGGCAACTCGGCAAAGACGGTGTTCATTATCACCGCGAAAGAAAAGTGCGAGAGCGTTATTAACAGAATTTTAAAGGACATAGACACGGGCGCGACGGTCGTCGACGCGAAGGGCGCGTACACCAAGGACGAAAAGGTTATGATCATGTGCGTGGTAAAGCCCTTCCTCTATCCCCGCCTCCGCGACGTCGTGCACGAGGAGGACAAAAAGGCGTTTATGATAGTTTCCTCCGCAAAGGAGATTTACGGCGAGGGCTACCAGAATCCGGAGGACGCCGAGTTATAGTGATGAGCTTAAATAAAAACCGCGCGGCGTTCGCCGCGCGGTTTATTTATATTTGCTCTTTACTTGTTAGCCGCAGTATATATGGCAAGCATATCCTCGACGTGCAGTTTCATACAGCTGCCCTTACTGCCGCCGTTGTTGGCTGCGCACTTTTCCGCCATAAGCTTCAAATCGGCTTCGGTGGGATTTACGCCCAGCTGTTTTATGGACGTGGGCAGACCCATACTCGCAAACCAATCCTCCGCCGCCTCTATGCCCTTTAAGGCAAGCTCGCCGCAGGTGCCGTTGGGGCGCACGCCCATAACCTGCACCGCAAATCTGTGGAAGCGGTTGAGGCAGTTTTTATATACGTACCTTGCCCAGCTGCCCCACACCGCCGTAAGCGCCGCGCCGTGGGGCGTATCGTAGAGTGCCGAAAGCTCGTGACCGAGCGAGTGCGTGCACCAGTCGCCGCCGTCGCCGCCGCAAGCCGTAAGACCGTTATGCGAAAGCGAGCTCGCCCACATAAGATTTGCGCGCGCCTCGTAGTCGGACAAATCGCGCATAACGACTTTGGAAGAGGATATAACCGTAGTCATAAGCGCTTCGGCGATACCGTCGGTAAGCTTCAGCGTTTCGCCACCCGTCAGGTACCTTTCGAGCGTGTGCATTAAAATGTCCGCACAGCCGCAAGCCGTTGCGTACGCGGGCACCGACGCGGTCATCTCGGGGTTCATAATTGCAAACACGGGGCGCGAAAGCTCGGCGTTTACGCCGCGTTTTGTCGCCGTCCGGTCGTTGGTTATTACCGACGATTTGCTCATTTCACTGCCCGCCGCCGCAATGGTGAGCACCACGCCCACGGGTATAGTTCCCTGCGGCACGCGCTTGTTGCAATAATAGTCCCAGACGTCGCCGCCGCCGAAACAGCCCATACCTATCGCCTTTGCCGAGTCGATTACGCTGCCGCCTCCCACCGCGAGTATAAAGTCCACGCCCTTATCCCTGCACAGCTTTATGCCCTCGTTGACGAGCGACAGACGGGGATTGGGCTTTACGCCGCCCAGCTCTACGACCTCAGCGCCCGCGCGCTCCAACGCCCATCTCACGCGTTTGACAAGTCCGCTCTTAACCGCGCTTTGTCCGCCGTAGTGCAGCAGCACGCACTTGCACTTTCTCTCCGCGATAAGCCCTTCAAGCTGCTCCTCGCTGCCCCGTCCGAAGCACACCTTGGTAGGCGCGCAATACGAAAAATCGTACATAAAAATTCCCCCTGTTTTGGCTTTACGCCAATATTATACTATGCTTTGGGCAGATAATCAATAGCAAGCTTTAAAATACGCGTTGACTTTTGTGGCGCGCACGGGTATAATCAATAAAAGCAAGAGGTGTTAAATGAAAAAATCAATCTGCGTAATTTTTACGGGCGGCACGATAGGAAGCGATACGAAGGGCAACAGCATATCGCTGTCGCGTGAAAGCAGAAAACTGCTTATCGAAAAATACCGCGAACAGACGGGCAGCGATATAAATTTCGATATGCTTACGCCCATAAATATTCTCAGCGAAAACGTACAGCCCGACGACCTTGAAAAGCTGTACAACTGCGTAAAAGGCGTGGATATATCCCTTTACGACGGCATAATTATCACGCACGGCACGGATACGCTGTGCTTTACCGTAAACCTGTTCAGCCAGCTTTTCTGCCGCTGTCCCGTACCCGTGGTGTTCGTTTCGGCGCTGTACCCCTTGACCGACTCGCGCAGCAACGGACTTAAAAATTTTGCGGGCGCGGTGGACTTTATAAAAAAGGCGAAAATAGGCGGCGTGTACTGCGCGTTTGCAAACGACGGCGAAAACTGCAAGATACACCTTGCGTCGAGGCTTATCTACCCCGACGAGATTAACGGCTTTTACCACAGCGCGATGGACGCGCACTTTGCCGAGATAGAGGACGGCGAAATAAAGTACAATTCATCCCCCCTTCTGCCTACGCCGGACGAAATAAAAAAGTCAAAGGCGCAGCCCGTGGAATTCGCCCTGTGCGACAAGATAATGCTTATAACCATGCGCTCGCTTTTGAACTTTGAAGTTTACGACTTTTCCAAGGTCAAGCCGCAGGCGGTCATAATAGAGCTTTCGCACAGCGGCACGGTGTGCACCGAGGGCGACGTGCTGAACTTTAAAAATTTCGCGCGCTACTGCGAGGCGTGCGGCGTAAGCCTGGTGCTCGGTCCCATAATGAGATGGGCGGGCGTTTACGCGAGTATGAGCGACCTGCCGCGCAACGTAATAATTTCCGACACCACCATAGAAATGACCATAGTTAAGGTTATGACGGCGCTGGGCGCAAACCTGCCCGCAAACGCCTATTTCGACAGGGATACGGCGTTTGAAAAGATACCCTTCCCCCAAAAGTGAATTTATACGCGTTTTATGCGTTTATGCGCTCTTTTGCGCATAAACGCTTATTTTTTGTCCGTATAAAATATATTTATACCCTCAAAATATCTAACCGCGCGTATAATTCATTGACTTTTATATATCCTTATTATAAAATATTAGAGTAAATATTTGCCCTTTGCGGCAAAGGACGTAACGCAACTATGAAAAAAATCACCAAAATTATTGCGGCGGCAACCGCAGTTTTAATTACCGTAGGGGCGGCGGGATGCACTAAAAACAGCTATCCCGACTTTATCAACCCCACCGAGCAGATAGGTCCCGTAGCGCCGAGCGAAAAGTACGTAATCAACGTACGGTCCGAAGGCGGAATGAGGCTGGACGGCGTTAAAGTTGCCGCTATGAGAGGCGGTCAGGTAATAAGGCGCGGCATATCCATTAACGGCAAGATTGAGCTTGGCGTTGCTTTGGGCGAGTACGAGCTGGTCGTAGACGAAACATCGCTTCCCGCAGGCTACCATATGCCGACGGAAACGTATAAGACCAACGCTTCCGCGCGCGACGAGGTTACCATTAAAATCCCCTCCGCCATCATTCCCGCAAATTCGCCCGTGCAGGCTTCCTACGCGCTGGGCACGATTATGAAGGACTTCACCTTTACCGACTGCCGCGGCGCAAAGCACACGCTTTCCAACCTGCTGAGCGTTAAAAAGGCTGTCGTTCTCAACTTCTGGTTCTCGGGCTGCGGTCCCTGCAGAGCCGAGTTCCCCCAGATTCAGAGAGCGTACGCAACCAGAAATGACGTCGAATTCCTTGCAATCTGCTCCACGCACCTGGGCGACACGAACACGGTGGTTGAAAATTATAAGACGGAAAACGGTCTTACCTTCCCCATGGGCGTAGACACCATAGGAATGAACAGCGCCTTCGGCGTATCCAACTACCCCACCACCGTAATCATAGACAGATACGGTCTTATTGCCTACAAGTCGCAGGGTACCGAGCCTTCGGTTTCGTTCTGGAATAATCTGTTCAACGATTTCTGTTCCGACAGCTATACCCAGAAGCTTTCCGCGGACGATCCCTCCGACCCCGCAAATCCCGGAATCGTGTTGGAAAAGCCCACTTATACTATGCCTACTTCGGAAGAAATTGCGGCGGTTGCAAGCGGCAACAGAGTAAGCGCGACATACAAAGCTTACGACGACGAATATTCCTGGCCCTGGCTTGTAAGCAACGACGGATATATTTATTCGTCCAATACGGGCAAGCATGATTCCTACGCCATGCTGCTTGCGGAAATCCCCATGAAAAAGGACGAGGTTCTTGCCATAGAGTACAACGTATCTAGCGAGGCTGGCCACGATAAGCTGCAAGTCATAATCGACGACATACCCGTAAGTCAGTCCGACAGCGAGAATGGCTGGAGCGCGACGAACGGCTGGGTTGCCGAAAATATTTACGTTGCCGACCGCGACAAAACGATAAATATTTCTTTCTCATATATTAAAGACGCTGCCGACCCCGACGCAGAAAGCGTGGGCGAGGACGTTGCGAAGATAAGAAATATTCACATTTTAGACTCCGCCGCAATCAAGGAGCCTATGGACGTCTTGCGAGAGGCGGCTTCGGGCAAGGTGGAAGACGATAAGTACGAGCATTACGTAAACGCAGTTTACAACCACCGTGACGGCTTTTACCACAAGGACGACGAGAACGGCGCGCTGCTTTATATATGTATTAACCATTACACTCCCTGGAGCGATTTGCATACCGGCAAACAGACGGAGGTTAACGGCGTCAAATACGACAACACCCTTTACCTTCTTACCTATAACAGGTATGCGACGCAGGCAAGTGAAAACGTAGCCTTTAACGTGACCTTCGGTAATACGGACCTTACCCAAACCGTAACCGATTTCAATACAATTCAGGCGTATATGGGCGCGCCCAAATATCTTATACCCGTAACCAAAGAGCTGAGAACGTGGGCGGAAAAATTCACTGAAAGATTCGAACGCGACAGAGGCACGGCAACGCACAAGGACGAATGGCTGGAATTCTGCTTCTACTACGACCACTACGGCGAAGAGCACGCGGAAGGTTCGAGATGCGCGAAATACGACGACCCGACGCGCGGACTGACGATGAACAACAGCTACTTTGCATACGAAAAGGACGACCCCGCGCTTGCCAATTCCGAAACGTATAATAAAGATACGCACAGAAACAAGGCGAATATCAACTTCGGTCTGCAGACGCCGGAAAACGGCACGTATTATCAATTTACCGCAAAGCAGGCGGGCGTTTACCAGATACAGTCCTATCTCAGAGATTGCTCGTCGGTGGGCGCAGCTCCCGGCATAATAGTTTACGACGAGCACGGTAATTTCCTCAGCATAGAAAGAGACGTGCGCGACCACGACCAGTTTGAAAAGCAGGTGTTCACTGGCGAAGCCGAAGATGACGAAAAGCTGCCCGACACCGCATATCAGGGCTTTAACCACTATATTACGCTTAAAGCAAACGAAACCGTTTATCTTAAACTGTTGAACGCAATGTCGAACACCGGCAACTACGACTTCGAGATTACCTATAAAGGCGCTTCACTCGACGTATTGACGATAGGTACCACCGGCGGCGGTGCGTGGACCGGTAACAGCGGAAGCGATTACATTGGCATCAACTACGCGCCGGTTAAAGAAAATGGTAAAATTTATTACTACTTTGCCGACGAGAACGGTAACGCCGATATGAGCAAGCCCATATATATCGATATGATATGGGGCAGCTATCTGCGCAGCGAATACGTCGTGAAAAAGGACGGCACGCCTATCGATTACACTTTTGCTACTCTTGAAAAGATAATCGACGACCGTGTAGTTTACGACGACAGCAATATTCCTTACGGCTCCGCAATGCAAACGGATTTATTAAACTATCTCGCACAGGCAAGAGAACAAGCCGCCCCCTACTACGGTATGGTTCGTGCCGACGAAAATATAGTGGAAATTATAAACGTATACTTTGATAAATACGTCAACGGCGGCAGAGGCGAAGGTAACGGCTGGCTTGCGTTTGCCTGCTATATGGAGCACTACGGCGAATAATATACGCGTAGTAAAGTATTTGAATTTTTAAAATAAATCTCTTTGGAGGATAGATATGAAAAAGATTATAAGAACTTTAACCATTGCGGTTATCGCCATGGTTGCCGTGTTTGCCTGCACCTTTGCCTTGGCTTGCAACGGCGGCGACAATAAGTCCGATTACAACTTTACCATAGTGTATGAAGACGGAACTGCCGTAAACGGTCAGAAGGACGGCATAGACGGCGGCTTGGTTGCAACGCAGATTTGTCTGCCCGGTAAAGACGGTATGTGCGTTCCCCTTAGCGGCGGACAGATAAACATTTGCCCTACCGACAAAAACGGTAAGCTCAGCCTTTCGCAGGAAAAGGTAAACGAACTGTTCCAGTCCACCACCGACGTGACTGTATTCATCTTCCACGTTATGGCTGTTCCCGGACATAAAGCCGACTGTGAAGTAGAAGTTAACGGCAAGGGCGATTATAAAGTAACCGTAACCAAAAACTAATTAAAAGAAAAATAAAACCGCCCCGTGCGATATCGC
>JAIDIR010000055.1:0-6489 GCA_029052615.1 Clostridia bacterium
CCTTGGCGTGGACAGCTCCTATTTCACCGTGGTGCCCGATTCTTCGATAGGCAAGGCGGCTATAAGATATTTAAGGAGCAACGACGTTCATTGTTCGCCCTGCATTTACGGTGACGGCAGAATGGGCATATACTTTCTGGAAGAGGGCTTCGGCGTGCGCGCAAGCAAGGTCACTTACGACAGAAAGGACTCCGCCTTTGCGAAATACGATTTCAAGACCATAGATTTCAAGCAGAAGTTGAAGGGCTTTACCTGGCTGCATTTAAGCGGCATTACTCCCGCGCTTTCCAAGAACTGCCGCGAGCTTATTATGCTTGCGTTAAAGGCGGCTAAGGAGCTAAATATTACCGTTTCATTCGACTGCAATTACCGTTCGGCGCTGTGGGAGTGGCAGGAGGCAAGGGACTGCATAACCGAATATCTGCCCTACGTGGACGTGCTGTTCGGCATCGAGCCTATAAATCTGCCCGGGCCCGACGGCAAGGATATGAAGGACGGTCTGACCATGAATCCTTCCTACAAGGAGCAGGACAGAATTTTCCGCGCGCTGCACGCAAAGTACAATTTCAAGGCTATCGGCAGGCACGTGCGCTACGTACATTCGGGCAGTGAAAACAGCCTGAAGGCGTTTATGTGGTACGACGGCGAAACTTACGAAAGCAAGATTTTCCGTTTCAGTATTCTCGACCGCGTGGGCGGCGGCGACGCATTTGCAAGCGGTATGATTTACGCCCTGATGCGCGAAATGCCCGCGGAGGATATAGTCAACTTTGCGGTGGCTTCGTCGGTTATTAAGCACACCATGCACGGCGATTTCAATATCACCGACGACGAAGAGAGCATTATCAAGCTGATGAACCAGAACTACGAAATAAGAAGATAAGATAAATAAAAATTGCGCCGCGCAAAGGTTGCCTTTGCGCGGCGCTTTTAATTTGATTATTAAATTCAGATATCCTTTACGTTCAGCGCTTTAAGCGAATAGGTCAAAGTGCCCAAGCCGAACGGAAGGGGATTGATCATACGCAGCAGTACCGAGCGCGTGCCGTTTACGTCGTTGTTTTCGACGGTGGAGTACCAGCAGGTGGAGTTGGAGCCTTTCATATTCGCGTTTATCGACAGCGCAACCGCGCTATAGCGGTAGGTCCTTGCCGTTTCTTCGCTGCTTGACGGGGTGCCGTCAAAGAAAATATAGTCGTCGGGCGCGCAGTTGTCGAGGGCGTTTATAATTGCCTTCTGCGCCTCGTCGTTGCGGTCAAGCTCCACGGGTGCGGCTATGGTTGCCGTGCAAACCTGCACTGCGCCGTCCTGGGGCGTAACCGACTTAAACTTTCTGGAAGCGCCGCCCGTCATGGTAAAAGCGCGCACGGCTGCCTTCAGCTGGCAGTTTTCGAATATAGAAAGTCCCGACTTGTCCTTGAGCTTAATCTTCTTGGTTTCCTGTTCCTTATCCTTGGCAAGGTTGTCGGTCTGCTTGACCAAAGCTTCGGTGCAGTCCACGTTGTAAAAGGTTTCGAAAACCGAATTTGTTTCAACGTACGCAACGTCTATAACCTGGGTGCCGATGGAGTTGGGAGCGGTGTTCTTTATAATCTGCTTGGAATATACCGGTTGCAGGTTGTTGCCCGCAAGACGGAATTTGCTTACGGTCTGCCAAACGTCGTCAAACTTTTTCTCATCGCCCGTCGCGGTAATCTTGTAAACGCCGCTAATCGTATACGAGGTGGTATAAACGTACACCGGCTCGCTTTTTTCTTCCTTCGTGCGGTACTCCTCGGGGATAGCCGCGCTCTGCCAGTCGTACGATTTTTCCATATAGAATTCGGTGGTGTAAACGGCGTTTTCCGTATCGTAGCTAACCGAATAACCGTTCGAGCCCGTATCCTTAAAAGTAATACCGTATTCAGCAACTTCCTTGTGGCTCTGCCAGTAATCAAGGTAATTTTTTTCGACTATAGTAGAGGTGCGCGCGTTCCAGTTCGCGGTGGTCGCCACTCTGTTGTCGGGGGTGGACTTTGCGCATCCGCCCAGCGTAATAAGGCTTGCGGCAGTCAAAACGACCGCAAAACATTTACTAAAAGCTTTCATACGCAAAATTATAGCATATATTTTCGTGAATGTAAAAACTTTTGCACTCTAAATAATTAAAAATTAGGCGCGGGCGTGTTATAATGGTGGGGAAAGAGGTTGCTTATGAGCAGGACTTACGTTGCGCCGGTACTGTCGGCGGGACTGGAAAAATTTAAGGAAATAGTTGCCGCGCACTCCGAAAAGGAGGGGAGCGAGGGCAAGCGCCTCGTGGTGTTCTGCGAGGACAGGCTGTCGCTGGTTGCCGAGCGCGCCGTGTGCGACGCGGTGGGCGGAACGTTTGCCGTGTCCGTATTTACCCTGTCGCGCTTTCTCTCGTCGCAGACGGGGGCTTGCGACAACGTGCTCACTTCGCAGGGCTCGGCAATGGCTATACGCAAACTTATAGAGAGCAACCGCGAAAACCTGCAGCTCTTCAAAAGGCTGTCCGCAACCAACGCCGCGCAGGAGGTTTACGACACGATTGCGCTTCTGTATTCTTCCAAAATTTCCGCCGAAGATATCGGCGGCATAGAGGCGGACAACAAGCTTTTAAAGCGCAAGCTTCACGATCTGGAGCTTTTGTACAGGGAGTATTCCAGCTATTTAAAGGAGCGCGGCGCGGTGGACAGAAACGCCTATCTAAGGCGGTTGCCCGACGTCATACGCGCCTCTGAGAGCATTAAGGGGGCTGACGTCGTATTCCTCGGTTTTCAGGCTTTTACGTCGTCGGTGGCGGATTGCGTGCGCGCGTGCATGCAGACGGCGGACGGCGTTTACGGAATTTTCGTGGGCGGCAGTGAAAAGAAATACGTAAACGAGGCGTGGACGACCTTCGTGAATATCGCCCGTGAAGAGGGGATTTGCGGAAGGGATATAAGCGGCTTCGTGGAAAAACTGCCGTCGGGCGCGGTGCCTGCGGCGGAGCATATTAGAAGGTACGCTTTCGAGCCGGAAAGCTTTCATAAAGCGCTTAGCAAGGGCATATCACGCGGTCAATTATGCGTGGCGGAGGCAACCGACGAGGACGAGGAGTGCAATTTTATCGCCTCGCAGATTTTAAAGTGCGTCAAAGAGGACGGTGTGCGCTACCGCGATATTTCGGTTATGTTGCCCGATATCGGCGGGGTACAGCCCGCTTTGGAAAGGGCGTTCGGCGAGTACGGTGTGCCCATGTACGTCGACAGGCGCTATCCGCTTTCGTCGCACTCGACGTGTTCCTTTATCCTCGATTATCTTGCCTGCGCCGTGGACGGATGCCGACCCGAAAGCGTATTCGCGGTGGTTTCGTCGCCGCTGTTTACGCTTGACTGCAAGGAAGGCGACCTGCGCGCGGACAGGGATATTTTCGTCAACTATCTGCTGCGTGCGGCAAGCTACCGAGGCGGCGTGAAAAAACCCGTAAATCAAACTATATGCAAGGAGCCGGGGCTTAACTCAGCCGCGGTGGAAAGGGTGCGCGCTGCGTTTTTAAACGGTCTTAAATGCCTGCCCTCGAGGGAGGTCGACAGCGCGGCGGCGTGCGGAGCGGTGCGAAGTCTTTTAAAAAATTTCAACGCGGAAGCGCGGCTTAATGAGATGGCCGCAGAAGCGGAAGCGTGCGGATACGCCTCGGTTGCGGCAATGTCCAAGAGGGCGTACGGCGAGGTTTTAAAGGTTCTTGACGAGGCGGAAAAGCTGACCGCGGGCGAAAGAACGACCGTGCGCGAGTTTGCAAAAATTTTAAAGAGCGGTTTTGCCGCCGCAGAAATTTCGCTTATTCCGCCCAAGCAGGACGCGGTGTTCATAAGCGATTTGTCCGCGTGCGCAAACGCGGGCAGCAAGGTGGTGTTTATAGGCGGACTGACCGACGCGGTGCCCGCCGCCTCGCAGGATACAGCAATACTGACCGACGGCGAGCTTACCTCTCTGGAAAAACTCAAAATCGCCGTTTCCCCCAAGATATCGCAGGTCAACAGGCGCGTGAGGGAAATGACCGCGCTCAACTTCTGCGCGTTTTCCCAAAAGCTGTACCTTTTGTACCCGCTGCGCAGCGGCGGCGAGGAGTGCGGCGTAAGCGAGATTATTTCATACGTTAAAAAGCTGTTCAACGTGGACGGCAATCCCGTTGCGCCCGTGCCCGTTAAATCGCTTGCGGTTACGGACGAAAACTTTGCGTATACCTGCGCGCGCACGACGCCCGCTTTAAGGCACCTGACTTTCTTTTTGAGCGGTGACAAGGATTACGGCGCAAGCAGAATGGCGGCGGTATATAAGCGGCTCAAGGAGGACGAGGGCGGCAAAAACGCGGCGGCGTTGATCGGTGAAAAGAGCGACGAGGGCGGCGTTGACTGGAAATCTCTCTACGGTGAAAGCGTTTCGCCCACCACGCTGGAAACTTATTTTTCCTGCCCCTATAAGGCGTTTATGCGGCAGGGGCTTAAGCTCAACGAGCGGCGCGAGGGAACATTCCGTCCGCTCGATTCGGGCAACTTTATTCACGCCGTTTTGGAGGAGGTTGCGCGCAAGCTCAACGATATATCCGACCGCGCGGAGTGCGAGCGCGTTGCCGAGCAAACGGCGCTCAGTCTTTTGGACAAGGCGGCGTATCTTGTGCAGGAGGACGACGGCGCTTCGTCCTATTCGGCGCGCAAACTCGTTGAGGAGTCGAAGATACTTTCCGTCGGAATGTTCGAGCAGCTTAAAAATTCTGACTTTAAAGTCGAGGGCGTTGAAGCGCGGTGCAAGGTCGGGCTGGACGGTGCGGTCACCGTCGGCGGCAGAATTGACAGGGTGGATTCGACGGGCGAGCTGGTCAGAATTATTGACTACAAGACGGGCTCGATTGACGACAGTCCTTCGTCCTACTATATGGGCTTGAAACTGCAGCTGCCGTTGTATCTTTCCGCTGCGGCGGAGGGGCGGCGCGCGGCGGGCGCGTACTATTTCCCCGCCAATCTCGACTATTCCGCGGGCGGCGGTTCGTTTACGCTTAAGGGCTTTATGGACGGCAGCGAGGAGGTCGTAAGAAGCTCTGATATTACCTTGCAGGAAAAGGAGCGCAGCCAATACGTGGGCGCGTACCTCAACGGCAGAAAGCTGGATAAGGCTATGACCAGGGAGGACTTTGCAGACTTTCTGGACTATTCCAAGCAGGTGGCGCAGAGGGGTGCGGCGGAGCTTATAAGCGGCGAACTTGCGCCTTCGCCCGTCAGCGGCGCGTGCGGTTCGTGCAAGTATGCGGGGTGCTGCGGCTACGACGCGGAGGCTAAGGGCGGGCGCGAGGAGGTAAGCGCGGACTGCAAGACCATTGCCGCGATAGCGCGCGAAAACGGAAAGGGAGGAAGCGGATTATGAGCGCGACACCCGAACAGTTACAGGCGATAGAGGCGCGCGGCGAGGTACTGGTTTCGGCGTCGGCGGGAGCGGGCAAGACCACGGTTATGATTAAAAGGCTTGCCGATATTTTAGAAGAAGGCGCAAGTCTGGACAACGTGCTTGCCGTAACCTTTACCAAAAAAGCCGCCGCGCAGATGAAGGAAAAACTGCGCGTTGAGCTCATTGCAAGGCTGAACGCCGCCGACGGTGAAAAGCGCGAAAATATCCGTGCGCAGCTTGGCAAAATCAATACGGCGGACATAAGCACCATTCATTCGTTCTGTGCGCGGCTTATCCGCACGTACTTTTATGCGTTGAAGGTGGACGCGTCGTTCGAGGTGCTGTCCGCCGGCGCGGAGGAAAACGCACTGCGTGCGCGGGCGATGGACGACCTGTTCGACGGACTGTACGCGGAGGCGGCCCCCGACCTTTACACACTGCTTGAAAGGCTGAGAAAAAAGCGCAGCGACAAGGCGCTTAAGGAAATGCTTTACGAGGCGTACGACGAGGTGCGCCAGCGCCCGGACTACTTGAAATTGCTGGACGAGGTGAGCGCGTTTACTTACACCCAGGAGGGCTTTGAAAAAGTGTGCGCGGAGTACGGCAAGGTCGTTGCAGAAAAGTACGGCGTGCTCGTCAGCGCGATAGAAAAATTTGCGGAAGGTTTCCGTCCTGCGGTCAACGCCGAAGGGTATTTGAAAGTGCTGGACGAAATGCGCTCGACCCTTATCGCGCTTATCGAAAGCGGGGAAATTTTTACGCCGCCCGCAAGACTTTCCAACTCCGTAAAGCCGAGAGTTAAAAGCGAGGTTGCCGAGGACGACGCGGCGTTTTCCGCGTTCTGCGACAAGATTAAAAAGCGGTACAAGGCGATTAACAAGGACGTCGAGGACAGGGAAACGGAATGGCGGCGGTTTTCAGAGAGCGGAGCGATTGCGCAGGCGTTCGTAAGCGTGTTGAAGCGGTTTGCCGCCTCATATGACGGGGTTAAGCGCGAGGAAAGCAAGCTTGATTACGGCGATTTGGAGCATTACGCGCTTGCACTACTGAACGGCGAAGAGTGCG
>JAIDIR010000055.1:6499-12185 GCA_029052615.1 Clostridia bacterium
CGACGCCGACGTCCGCGCAATGATACGGGAGAAGTATCAGTTCGTTTTCGTGGACGAATATCAGGACGTCAATCCCATTCAGGACGAAATTATAAGCGCGGTTGCGGGCAGCGATATTTTTTGCGTGGGCGACCTTAAGCAGGCGATATACGGCTTCAGAGGCAGCCGCTCGCGCTTCTTTGCGGAAAAGTGCGGCGTGGTCAGCGGCAGGGGTAAGTACGTAATTCTGCCCGACAATTTCAGGAGCGCGAAGGGCGTTATATCCTTCGTGAATGATCTGTTTTCAAAGGTGATGAAGCCGCCCGTTTGCGAGTTCGATTACGCCGACGGGCACGCCATGAGGGGCGGCGCGCGCTATAAGGACGGTTGCAACGGTGTTGCCGAAATTTGCCTGTTCGAGGGCGGCGAAGTCCAGAAGGAAGAGGCGCACGGAATTTATTCCGTATCCGAACAAAAGCTTGCAGCAAAGAGCTTTACCGCCGAGGGGCTTGCCGTGCTTCAGCTTGTCGAGGAGGCGTTAAAGAGCGAATATTTCGACCCCGACGAGGGGCGGATGAAAAAGGTGGAAACGGGCGATATCTGCGTGCTGACAAGAAAGCGCGCCAACAAGAGCGCGCAGGGAATAGTGCGCGCGTTGACTTCGAAATATCCCGTTGCGGGCGCGGCGGAGGTCAATATCTGCGACCGCCCCGAGATAATCCGCATGCTCGACGTTTTGAACTATCTGGACAACGGCGCGCAGGACGTTGAGCTTGCAAGCGCGCTGCTATCTCCGCTCGGGGGTATGACCGAGGGCGAGCTTGCAAAAATCCGTATTTTCGGCGACGCGCATAAAGACGATATAGTCAGGGACGAAAGGGAAAACAAGACGCCGCTATTCCGCGAGTGCGCCAAGGCTTACGCCGAAAAATGCAGCGACGGCACGGCGGAAAAACTAAACGCCTTTTACGGGCGCGTGGATAGACTGCGCACCCTTTCGGGCAGTATAGGCGCGGCGCGGCTGATTGACGAAATTATTTGCGTGGGCAACTTCTCGGCGGCGTACGATACCGAGGGAAAGCTTGCCGCGCTTAGAAGATTGCAGGGCGAGGCTTACTCGCCGTCGGGCGAATTGTATCTGGGCGCGTTTCTTGCAAAGGTGCGCGCGGGCGGAAACAAAATATTGGCGCCTGCCGCGCTTGCTTCCGACTGCATTAAGGTTATGACCATGCACGCCTCCAAGGGGCTGGAATTCCCCGTGGTAATCGTTGCCGATATTGCGGCAAGCTACGCGGGCGACGACAGGTGCGAAATGCCGTTTGACGACGACTTCGGTTTTGCCCCGCGCTACTTCAACGCGGAGGACAGGTCGCAGAGCAACACGCTGCTGCGCAGGCTTTATAAAATGCGCGCGGAGCGGGAGGAGCTGAGCAACGAAATAAATCTGTTCTACGTCGCGTGCACGCGCGCCAAATACGCGCTGCATATCCTGACGGGAAGGGCGGACGGCTTCGATTCGGTAAAGGCGAGCTATGCCGATAATTACGCCGATTTGTTCGATATTAAGGCGTTTAACCCCCGCATATTGTCGGTTGAAGAGCATTTGGGGCAGACGGAGGAGGGCGTGCGCCGCGTGCTTGACGAGAGGCGCGCCGACCGCAATACGCTTGACGAGCTGAAGGAAATTTCCTCCTATATATATCCCTACGAAAGGGGCGTTGATCTGCCGGTAAAGGGCTCGGCTTCCGGGCTGCTGCGCGCGCTCAGCGAGGAGAGCAACGCGGAAATTCTGTTTGACGATGAGATGGAAGAGGGCGCGGATACCAACGCTCAAGCGGGCATAGCCTACCACAGATTTTTAGAGCTGTGCGACTTTTCGGTCAGGAGTGAAGAGGGAGTTGAGATGCAGCTGAAACGCTTTGAAAGCGCGGGGCTTATGACCGCCGAACAGGTAAGTTTGTTGGGTGTTGAACAGCTCGTGCGCATACTTTCGATGTCCGCGTTCGACGGCGTTGAAAATAAAAATCTTTACCGTGAACGCGAGTTTGTGTGCCGCCTTCCCTCAGCCGATTACACGTCGCTTAAAAACGGCGGCAACGGTTTTGCCGCGGGAGAGGACGACGGAAACGGCGTGATAGTGCAGGGTGCAATCGACCTGCTGGCGGTAAACCGCAAAGGCGGCAGGGCGGTAAGCGCGGATATAATCGACTACAAATACAGCGCCCATTCGGAGAGCTATATAAGCAAAAAGTACGCCCCCCAGCTTGCGCTTTACAGGAGCGTGGTGTGCGCAATTTACGGACTAAAAGAGAGCGACGTTACGACGACTATAATAAATATACGCGCTTTAAAACAGATTGATTTGACGGGCAATGATTGATTGCGTCAATATCAGGCAAAGTACGACAAAATAACCGCTCTGTCGCGGTGATTTACGGCTATAATTTGACCGTATGGTAACGGTGACGAATTTATTTAAAAGCGTACTTGCACAGCTTGGCAATGCGGACTTCGGTCTGCTTATAGTAATCGACCTCGTGGCGTTCGGCGTGGTTTTTGCCGCCGCGCTTATCGGGTGTCTTATTTCGCAGAGGGTGCGCGCCCGTGACAAGCGCGCTTTCCTTTATGCGGTAAACGCGTTTACGGCGCTTACGCTTGCCGTGTTTTTGACCGAATTTCCCCTGGCGCATTCGGTTGCCGCTTCGGCGGTGTTCTGGTGCGCGGGATATCTTTTGTACGGCGCGCTGTGCCTGTTTAAGGTGCGTAAAAAGAGTGCGCCCGCAGCGGAGGGTACGCCCGTGCAAGCCGCGGTAACCGCCTCGGGCAGACAGGTGAGACAACCGCAGAGTGCGCCCGTAAGCGACGCGCCCGCCGCGCAGAGCGGCGTGCGGCTGGAGCACGCGCTGTCCATTGCCGACAAGCTTTTAATGAAAAACCTCGGCAGAGGCGACAGGCAGGAGCTTGAAAAAATCAAAATCGCGCTCACCGTTTTAAAGGTGAAGGGAGTGCTCTCGCCGCAGGAGGGGGAGTCGCTGAACGAAATGTTTAACGCACTTTTAAAGCTTATGGCAAAATACGATTTGTAAATTAAAGAGAGGGGGGGCAGCCGAACGGCTGCCCCCCTCTTTTTTACTGCGTTGAAGTTATCGCGCCTATGAACATATCCTTGGCGGCAATCTCGGTGCGCGTCTTATCGCTTTTAACTATAACGACGTCGCCAATCGTCAGGCGGTCGAAGGCAAATTTGCGGCGCCCGACCAGCGCGCCGGTCAAACGGTTTGCGGTAACGTCGTAGTCGTCCACGTGCCCCAAAAATTTTCCGTCCTCACCGTAAACGGGTTGTCCCAGCTTTAAGTTGCGGCTGGTTTTGCTGCGCTTGCCCGTCTTAACGGCGCACAGTATTCCGTCCTTAAGCTTAGCCCCCGCGCTTGCCGCAAAGAACTCTGTTTCCTGTTGGTTGCAACATATATAGCCCTCAATTTTGTCCTCAACGCGGCTGATAGCCATAATATAGCCCTCTTTCTGTGCGCTTTCGCATTTGATTTGTATGCCGAAAAGTTGACTTGCTTTCATTTATCTTTCTCCTTACACGCTATCATATTAAGCTTGCCGCCCGACTATCACGAAAAAAAATGACTTATACTGTCGAAGGCGGATAATTGTATTGCGCGTTGCGCGCAAAAAGGTTGACAGTTGACTTGACAGGTGTAAAGTTTTGCTGTATACTTTCTACGATATGGCAAATATGAAGAAAAAGTACGACGTTATAATCGTCGGCGCGGGCGTTGCGGGACTCAACTGCGCCCTCAATCTTCCGAGCGGCAAGTCCGTTCTTATAATCTGTAAAAAATCGCCCAGACAGAGCGACAGTTATCTTGCGCAGGGCGGTATTTGCAGGCTGCGCGGCGACTTCGATTACGACGAATATTTTAACGACACCATGCGCGCGGGGCACTACGAAAACAACCCCGACACGGTGGAGTGTATGCTCAAGGGCTCGCAGGAAATTATAGACGACCTGGTTAAGTGCGGCGTGCGTTTCGAAAGGGAGCCCGACGGTTCGTTTGCCTACACGAGGGAGGGCGGACACACCTCGCCCCGAATTTGCTATCACGAGGACTGCACGGGCAAGGAGATAACCTCCGCGCTCATGAAAAAAGTAAGAAAGCTTAAAAACGTGCAGGTTGCGCCCTGCGTGGTTATGCTGGACATTATTGAAAACGGCGGCAGGTGCGTCGGCATTATTGCGCACGACGGAAAGCAAACGGTCAGCGTTTACGCCGATTACGTAGTGCTTGCGACGGGCGGCATTGGCGGCGCGTTCGGCAATACGACCAACTTCCGCGTGCTTACGGGCGACGCGCTTGCGATATGCTTAAACCACGGCGTGGCGGTGGACCATATAAACTATATTCAGGTGCATCCCACCACGCTGTACACCAAAAAGCGCGGCAGGCGGTTTTTGATTACCGAGTCGGTGCGCGGCGAGGGTGCGCATCTTCTGGATAAAAATTTCAACCGCTTTACGGACGAGCTTAAACCGCGCGACGTCGTAAAGGACGCGGTGCTTGCGCAGATGAAAAAGGACGGCACGGATTTCGTGTGGCTGGATATGCGCCCCGTTCCTAAGGAAGAAATAGCGGCGCACTTCCCCCAGATAGTCGCAAAGTGCGCGGAGGAGGGTTACGACGTCTACACGCAGTGTATCCCCGTAGTGCCCGCCATTCACTACTTTATGGGCGGCATACGGAGCGATTTGAACGGCAGAACGACTATGAGCGGTCTGTACGCGGTGGGCGAAACGTGTTGCAACGGCGTGCACGGCAAAAACAGGCTGGCTTCCAATTCGCTACTCGAAAGTCTGCTGTTTGCAAAGCGCGCGGCGCAGGATATAGAAAGAACTTACGCCCCCGCCGATATTAAGGGCGCGGAGGAAAAAATAGATTATTCGAAATACGCGGAGCCCGAAAAGCTGCTGTCGGCTTATAAAGAGCAGGTCAGAAACGCGGTAAAGGACGCGGAAGCGGGCAAGGATATAAACGTAAATTTAAAGGAGAAAGCGCAATGAACGAACTTACCGAAAAGCTTATAATGGACAGACTTATCAAGCAGGCGTTGGAGGAGGACATCGGCAACGAGGACGTTACCACCAATTCCGTCATGCCCGAATATAAGAGGGGCAGGGTAAAGCTTATCTGCAAGCAGGACGGCGTTATCTGCGGCCTCAACGTTTTCGAAAGGGTGTTCAAGCTTTTGGACGAGCACACCATAATCGAAATTTTCGTCAAGGACGGCGACGAGGTTAAAAAGGGTCAGCGCATTGCAATGGTTTCGGGCGACATACGCGTGCTTTTGTCGGGCGAGAGAGTTGCGCTCAACTTCCTGCAGAGAATGAGCGGCATTGCGACCTACACGCGCAGAGCGGTCAGCCTTTTGAAGGGCTGCAAGACCAAGCTTCTGGACACGCGCAAGACCACGCCCAATATGCGCGTTTTCGAAAAATACGCGGTAAGGTGCGGCGGCGGCAACAACCACAGGTACAATCTTTCCGACGGCGTGCTTTTAAAGGACAACCACATAGGCGCGGCGGGCGGCGTTAAAAAGGCGGTGGAAATGGCAAGGGCGTACGCGCCCTTCGTGCGCAAAATCGAGGTGGAAGTGGAAAACCTGGATATGTGCAAAGAGGCGCTGGAGGCGGGTGCCGACA
>JAIDIR010000056.1 GCA_029052615.1 Clostridia bacterium
CCTCTTTGGACGCGGCATATTGCGGGGTTAACCGCAAAATATCCGCTTTTTGGGGGTTAGTTAAAGGTTGGCAAGCGCCTGCTCTAGGTCGGCTATAATGTCGTCGGGATTTTCTATTCCCACCGAAAGGCGCACCAGATTTTCGGGTACGCCCGCCTTTTCAAGGTCCGCCTTGCTCAGCTGTCTGTGGGTGGTGGAAGCGGGGTGCAAAACGCAGCTTCTCACGTCGGCAACGTGCGTTTCCTGCGTAATCAGCTTAAGGCTCTCCATAAACTTTGCGCACGCCTTCACGTCGCCCTTAATGCCGAAGCTCATCATGCCGCCCTGACCGTTTGGCATATACTTCATTGCAAGCGCGTGGTATTTGTTGTCCGCAAGCGAGGGGTGTCTTACCCACTCGATTTTGGGGTGCTTTTTAAGATATGCGGCAACCTTAGCCGCGTTGGAGGAATGTCTTTCCATTCTCAGCGCGAGCGTGTCGCAGCCTATGTAGGATAAAAACGCGTTCTGCGGCGACATAATCGCGCCCATATCCCTTATCATCTGCGCGCGGCACTTGGTGGCGAAAACCGCCGCGGGAAGGTCGGCGTATACCAGACCGTGATAACTTTCGTCCGGCTCGTTGAACGCCGCATATCTGGGGTTGTTCTTGAAATTGAAGTTGCCCGCGTCTACTATAACTCCGCCCAGAGCCGCCGCGTGACCGTCCAGATATTTTGAAGAGGAGTGTAAAATTACGTTCGCACCGAACTCCTTGGGACGGCACAGCGCGGGCGTTGCAAGCGTGTTGTCAACCGCAAGCAATACGCCGTGCTTTTTGCAAACGGTTGCAATCTTATCAAAGTCGATGACGCATATTGCGGGGTTTGCAACCGTTTCCACGAATACCATCTTGGTCTTGTCGTCAATAAGCTTTTCGATGTCCTCCGCCGAAGCGTCGGGGTCGAACAGCCTGCACTCGATGCCGAGCTTGGGCAGGGTGACGGTAAAAAGGTTATACGTTCCGCCGTACACCGCCTGCGAGCAAACGACGTTGTCGCCCGCGCCCGCAACGGTGAAAACCGCAAGAGTGGTGGCGGACATTCCCGAAGAACAGCCTATCGCCGCAACGCCGCCTTCAAGCGCGGCAACCTTTCCCTCGAACGCGGCAACGGTGGGGTTGGCAAGGCGCGAATAAAAATAATCCGCATTCTTCAAATCGAAGCAATCAGCCATTGCCTGCGTGTCGCCGTAAAAGAAGGTGGTGGAC
>JAIDIR010000057.1 GCA_029052615.1 Clostridia bacterium
CTAGCTGGAGCGCGCGGGTTTTACGCTTATTGCCTGCTTTTTGGAGCACTCTACTGGAAATTTATCGTTTAAATTTACGTCTTTATCGAGAACGACTCTGTTCTTATAGTTTGCAAAACCGTAGTCGAACATGTTCATTGCCGACTTAAATCTGTCGTCGCTGGAACTTGCGCCAAGCACGACGGAAACCAGACGCATACTGTCCTTTTTTGCGGTGGATGCAAGGCAGAACCCCGCCTGATTGGTAAAGCCGGTCTTACCGCCGTCGCATGCGGAATACTTTCTTATAAGCTTATTAGTGTTGGTTATTGAAGTCGTTCTGTTATCGGGGTGATTGAAGTCTTCAAGCCAGATTTTGCTGTACTTAAAGTATTCCTCGTTTTTAATAAGGTTTGAAAACATTATTGCAACGTCTTTTGCGCAGGAATACTGAGTCTCCTTGGGAAGTCCCGTACAGTTTGCAAACAGCGTATCGGTGCAACCGAGCTCTTCCGCCCTCTTATTCATAAGCGCGACGAATCCTTCCTCGCTTCCGCTTATGCTTTCGGACACGGCGACGCAGCTGTCGTTAGCGGAGCAAACTATAATGCTCTTAATTAAATCGCTTAACGGATAAGTTAATCCCGTCTGCAGAAAGACCTGGGAGCCGCCCATGCCTGAAGCGCGCTCGCTTACCGAAATTTTGTCATCTAACGATAACTTGCCTGATTGTATTGCGTCGAAACACAAAGTTAAAGTCATAACTTTGCATACGCTTGCGATAGGCATTCTTGCCGTTTCGTTTTCTTTGTATATGCATTCGCCGGAATTGAAATCACACAGATAAGCACTCTTACAATTTTGCGTAAGAGCAGCTTCGTCGGCATACGCCGGCTTTACTTTTGTAATCGCGCCTGTTGCACAGGCTAAAAAACTTAAGGATAGTATTGTAGCAGTTAATTTTTTCATACTACTTATTCTGCCACAAAAATCAATTATTATACTATAACCACGATTACCCTGAATACGACGTTTACCAAAAGAAGCAAAATTACCGAGTTAATAAGCGCTATAATTGCCGGACAAAAAAATACGAGCGGACGGCAAATCTGCCTGCACTGTTCGCACAAAATAATTAAAAACGCCATCGAACACAGATATGACGGAATAAAAACAATAATTGCAACTATTATTCCTTCCGCACCGAAAAACGAAAAGAGCATTGCCATATAAATAACGGCAAAAATCGTTCTTAAAAAAATAATCGGATAAACGATAATTTTCAGTTTTGTAAAATATGATAACAAAAATATGACGTACAGGTAAAACAGCTCGCTTAAAAAGTGTGAAAAGAAAATCGAACCGTTTTGAAAATTAAAAACGTAGAAGACGTATGAATTAGCGTATTGAAAGACGTAACTGCTAATATTTCCAAGTTTAAATAGTACTATGCCACATATAATAGAGACAATAATAACTACTGCGTAAGCAATTAAATATCTTATGTCCCATTTAAGCTTATTACAATTGAAAATCCTCATATACAATTATATGAGGATTATTCTTTTAATATGAACTTGTCATGTTATCTATAGAAATACCGTATCCCCTCGTGGGGTCGTTTATAAATACGTGAGTAACGGCGCCGATAATTTTGCCGTTCTGTACTATGGGGCTTCCGCTCATTCCCTGTACTATTCCGCCTGACTTTTCAAGCAGATTTTTGTCGTTAATTTTTAAAACGTAATTTCTGTTATCTTTATTCGTCGGGTCTACCTTTACTATGCTTATTTCATACTGACAGTATTTGTCACCGTTCAGCGTTGAATAAATATAGGCTTTACCCATCGTTGCGTCGTTTACGCTGCCCTTCTTCACTTTAGTGAGGTTGGATACGTCAAAATCGCTGGATAAATCTCCGAAAATTCCGCACTTGGTATTTGTCTTGACTATGCCGAGCATATTTCCGTTATCAAATATTCCTTTGAGTTCACCGGGATTACCTCTTAATCCCTTTTTTACGTCGTAAATCGAGCAACCGTACAGGCTTCCTCCGTTGATTGGAATAAGATTACCGTTCTCGTCGGTCACGGGATGACCGAGTGAACCGAACTTATTATTCGTCTTATCTACGTAGGTTATCGTTCCTATACCGTTTATACTGTCTTTAACGAGCAGACCCAGCTTCTTTTTACCCGACGACTTGTCAGCTATAGGCGTAAGGTTGATGTCAAGAATTTCTCCGCCTCTCGATACGCAGAGGTTGTAAGTTGCAAAATCTTCCGAAATAGTCTGAGTAAGCTGACTTGCCGACTTGATTTCAATGCCGTTTATACTCTTTATAACGTCGCCGCTCTTAATACCGCTATCACGCGCAGGACAGCATGCCCCGTTTTCAGTAAAGACGTCGCAAAGTCCTATAACTTCCACGTTTTGAGAATTTAAAACAAATCCTGCCGGAAATCCGCCCAGGTAAAGATAATCGTCGGTCTGCGCAAGAGCCGGTAAAGCCTGAAAACCTCCGGCAAAAGCAAACAAACAAATTATGCCCAACAATATTTTTGTAAACCTTTTAA
>JAIDIR010000058.1 GCA_029052615.1 Clostridia bacterium
TTCGGTAATTTTGCCCGCAAAACCTTAAATTCAGGTGGGCGGGGCGCTATTTTTCGGGGCCCCGCCCGAAGCGTTTTTTTTACGGCGGATTTAATTTATGCTGATATGCGCAAGCGTTTCGATGATTAAACGCGACAGCATTTTTATGTCCTTTTCGGTCACCTCTTCGGGGTGATTTTCGGAAAGGATATCGGCAATCTTTTTCGCGCCGTCACCCGTCACGTCGCGCTCGATTGCCTGCGCTATGCGCGTTGCAATGCTCTCCGTCTGCTCGTCGGGAACGTAGCCGTCAATCAGCGTTGCAATCACGCCCTCTGTCGCGCTCACGCTCTTTTTGCCGCGCATAAACTGTTCGTACCACACGTAAATTACGGTGGAAAGCGCGCCCACGGAAAAGCCGTGCTCTATCACCTCCACGTAGTTGTCGGCAACGAATTTAAAGCTTAAATGCAGCAGCGCCGCATAGCCCGCGTACAGCAAGCTTCCCACGATAAAGGGAAGAAAGGTAAGCGCCTGTTTGCGGCGTTTTTTAAAGAGCGTAATCTTTGCAATCTGCACCAAAATGCAGGTTGCCGCGGCAAGCGCAATCACGTCCAGACCGTAAAAAGTAAAGGTGTCTATAACTTGAATTATGGTCAAAATTCTCTCCTTTTCAAAATTATTTTCACCCGACTTAATTTACTTATAACGTTGCGCGCGCGGAATAAAACGCGGCTAATCAAAATAAAAATAAAATTAACCCGTGCGCATTTCACTTGCAACGCGGGGCGGTATGTGATAAAATTCCGCTTATGAGAATGCACAGAAAATCACACCTCGATGAAAGACTTTCGGCTTGCGGCGATATTTTAACCGTTGCCGATTTAACCGACAAGAATATGAAGCACGCCGCCGCGGAAAGGGAGGAACTTGACTTTTTTAAGCTCTTTAAAAACGCCAACCCCGTCCGTCTGGAAATAGGTTGCGGCAAGGGCAAATTCGTGTGCGAGCTTGCGGCGCGCCACCCCGAAATCAACTTCGTTGCCGTCGAAAAAATTTCCAACGTTCTAATAGAGGCGGTGGAAAGGGTTAAGGCGGAAAACCTTAAAAACGTTCACTTTATAAACAGCGCCGCCGAGGTGCTGCCGCGCTATATTAATGAGGGGTCTATAGATAAAATTTATCTCAATTTTTCCAACCCTCTGCCCAAGCTCGGCTACGTAAAACAGCGCCTCACCCACCCGCGCTTTTTGAATATGTACAGGACGCTTTTGAAAGACGGCGGCGAAATCGTGCAAAAGACGGACGACGGGGATTTTTACCGTTTTTCGCTTGAAAGCTACGCGGAGTGCGGCTACGAAATTTTGGAAAAGTGCGAGGATTTGGCGGCGCTTGCCGACCCCGAAAATATAGTCACCGAACACGAAAAACGCTTTTCGGATATGGGCAAAAATATTTACAGGATAATTGCAAAAAGTTAAATGGAACCGATATATATCGCGTTGATTTGCGTCGGATGCGTGTTTTTTATACTTCTTACCGCCGCGTTCGTGCTCTTTTCGAACAACTGCATAACACGCTCCGACTACGTTATAGAAAGTGCAAAAGCGCCCGAAAAGAGCGTGAAAATCGTGCACCTTTCAGACCTGCACGGCAAGCGCTTCGGCAAGGGAAACAAGCGGCTGGTTGCGCGCGTAAAGGCGTGCCATCCCGACTTTATAGCAATAACGGGCGATATCATTCACAAGTACCGCGAACGCGATATTCAGGCGGCGTTGGAGGCGTGTCAAAAGCTTAGTAAGGTCGCGCCCGTGTATTACGTAAGCGGCAACCACGAAATGCGAAGCACGCGCTACCGCGACCTTTCGAAACGGCTTAAAGAGGCGGGCGCAACCGTGCTTGACGACGAGAGCGTGACGGCGTTCGGCGTTAAGATAACGGGTGTAAACTGCGCGCATATAAAGGGCGGCAAATTCTATAAACTGAACGACGGCGAGGGATATAATATTTTGCTTGCGCACCTGCCGCAGTTTATCGACAAGTACGCTATGGCGGGCTACGATTTAACCCTGTGCGGTCACGCGCACGGCGGACAGTGGCGGCTGCCTTTTACGGGTATAGGCTTCTATTCGCCGGGGCAGGGACTGTTCCCCAAATACACCTCGGGCGTGCATACGTGCGGCAATATGCGGCTGGTAATTTCGCGGGGGCTCGGCAATTCGCAGTGCCCCTTGCGCCTTTTCAACCGCCCCGAAATAGTTACGGTCACTCTGCGCCGCTCCGAAAACAACTGAATTAAAATAAAAGGCGACCGCGCAACGGATAAGTTGCGCGGTCTTTGATTTTCGGTATTGAAATTTTTACTTGATAAGCAGTGCAAGCAGCGCCTTAATTGCGTGCAGCTTGTTTTCCGACTGCTCGTAAACGATGCTCTGTTTTCCGTCGATGACCTCGGGCGCAACCTCTATGCCGCGGCGCGCGGGCAGGGGGTGCATAAATATTGCCGTTCCCGCGGCAACCGCCATAATGCGGTTGTTTACCTTGTAGGGGGCAAGCGCGGTCGCCTCCTCCTCGGAAAGCTGCGAATGGTAGTGGTAGCTGTCGGTATAAACGACGTCTGCGTTCTTGGCGGCAAACAGGGGGTCGTCGGTTATGGTAATGCTTCCGTACTGTTCCGCCCTTTCAACGTGCTCGGTCTTTACGGTAAAGGATTCGGGGGTCGCAACGGCAACCTCCATACCGCACTTGACCGCACCCATTAAAAGCGAAGCCGCAACGTTGGTGCCCTTGCCGATATACGCAAGCTTGACGCCCTCAAGCTTTTTCTTGTTTTCCCAAATGGTGTACAAATCGCTGAGCGCCTGCATGGGCACGAAATCGCTGTTGGTGGAGTTGATTACGGGTATGGGCGAAACCTCGGCAAAGCTTTCAAGCTCGTCCTGCGCAATGCCGCGCGTGATGAGCGCGCCCACGCCGTAGCGCGAAATTACGTTTACGACGTCCTTTATGTTTTCGCCCGCGCGCATATCGTTTTCGCTGTAAGGCAGGTTTACGCTTTCGCCGCCCAGCTGTCTTATGCCAATTTCCAAGGCGGAGCGCGTCCTCAGCGACGAATCGTTAAATAGAAGCGCGATGGTCACGCCGCGCAAAATAGCGGTGTTTTCGTGCGCCGTGAACTTCGCCTTCATTTGGCGCGTGGCGTACAACAGCTCGAACAATTCCTCGGTGGAGTAATCGGCAAGCTTGGTCATATGTTTCTGGGTTACCGAATAGCTCGGGGAGTATCTGTTTATATCCATAAGTTTTTCCTTTTTATGCGCATAAAGTCATAAATAGTTTAACACCCTTTCAAAATTTTATCAAGTATTTGGCAGTGAGAATACGCAGCCGCAATAATTTTGGCGGTACAAAGAGTGCTCTCCGCTCAGCTGAATGCTTCTCAGATATCCGTCCGCCTTTTTAAAATCGTTGGGCAGCCACTTCACGCCGTGCTTTTGCGCAAGCTCGTATCCTATATTATTTATCAGCTGCGCGTTCTTTAAGGGGCTTAAAGTGAGGGTGGTGGCAAAGTAATCGTATCCGCCTTTCTTTGCCTCGACAGCCGTGCGCTCCAGCCTAAGCTTAAAACACGCCGCGCACCTCTCGCCGCCCTCGGGGCAGCTTTCCAAGCCTTTAACCGCAGTATAATATGCGTTAGTATCGTGTTCGCAGTCGCGTATATCCGCCCAGCCCGTTTCGTTTATAAAGCGGATAAGCTCGGCTTTGCGCTTAAAATATTCCCCGTCCTCGATATTGGGATTATAGAAAAACGCCGTCACGCCGAAACTTTCGTGCAGTCTTTCCAGACAGGCGGAGGAGCAGGGCGCACAGCAGGCGTGCAGCAAAAGGCGCGGCTTTTCACCGTCCAGCCCCGCAATAATTTTCTTCATTTCGGCGTCGTAATTTTTCGCGTTCATAATTATATTGTACAGCACCGCGCCCCTCTTTGCAACAATTTGACCGCCCGCTCGGGGCGGCTTTATGCGCGCTTGCAAAAATTTTACGATTTTTTTTGATAAAACAAGCGCGTAGAGGTTGGTAAAAATTTGCTTTTGTGTTATGATTGTCAGTAGGAGAGCAAACAATGGCAAATTTACAGCTTAAATCGGTCAGCAAAATATATCCTTCGGGCGCGCTTGCGCTCTACAAGGTCAATCTGGAACTCAAGAGCGGCGAATTCGTCGCTGTGGTCGGCGGCGAAAAGAGCGGCAAGACTACGCTTTTAAGATTGGTCGCGGGGCTTGACGAAACCACCGAGGGTCAGATTATAGTGGGCGACAAGGACGTCACGCAGGAAAGCTCGCGAGACAGGGACGTCGCAATGATATTCCAGGGCAACACGCTGTATCCCTCGCTCAATATTTTCGAAAATATGGCGTACGGCCTCAGGATAAGAAAGACGAGCAACACGGTAATAGAACAGCGCGTCAAGGCGGCGGCGGAAATTTTGGGACTTACCGAGGTGCTTTACCGCAAGCCCAAGGTCCTCACCACCGAGCAGAAGCAGAAGGCGGCGTTCGGCAGGGCGATAGTAAGGGAGCCCAAGCTCTACCTTCTGGACGACCCTATTTCGGGCATATCGCCCGACGTCAGGGAAAGGCTGCGCTCCATACTTATAAATTTACAGGTCAGAATGAACGGCACGTTCGTGTACGCAAGCAAGAACGTAAACGAGGCGCTGACCATGGCAACGCGTATGATAGTATTGCGCGAAGGCTTCCTGCAGCAGGTCGACACGCCCGCCAACCTTTACGACTATCCCGCAAGCGCGTACGTTGCGTTTACCGTCGGTTCGCCCACGGTCAACTTCGTAAACGGCGCGACGGTTGAAAAGGACGCGGACGGCGTGTACGCGGTAAGCGGCGGCGTGCGCTTCAAGCTTGCCGAAAATATCGTCAAGCGCTTTGCTTCGCTGGACGAATACGCGGGCACGGGCAAGAAGATTATTTTAGGTATCCGCCCCGAGGATATGAGCGCGGGCGCGGACGGCTTTATAAAAGCTAAGGTTTTCACCGTGGAAGAGATTGCGGGCGCAACTTACGCCGACTGTGAGTGCGAGGGAGGAAAGCTTTCTTTCGTCGTAAAGGCGGAGGGCGTCGTAAAGGGCGACGAGGTTACGCTGTGCGCCGATATGACCAGGGCGTTCGTGTTCGACGCGGATACGAGGCTTACACTTCTTCAAAGGGACGAGGGCTATAAAAAGACCGACTTTGCGGATGCGGATTTCGTTCCTCTCGGTTACGCCGAGGAGGAGGCGTTGAAGAAAAAGTTCAGCCTTCCCAAAAAGGAAGAAAAGAAAAAAAGATAACTCAAAATTTTTGATACGCCGCCGATAATTCGGCGGTGTAATCGTTAAAGGTATAAAAGCACCCGTTTAAGGCAATAACAGTACTACGGTTTTAAACGCCGTATATAAGGTGCCCAATTGGAAGTTTTACTCGACGCATTGAAGGATACGCTTATCGTATTCCCGTTTATCTTAATAATATATATGCTCATCGAGCTTTTGGAAAACGGCACGACCGCCGCCAAGAGCCGCCGTGCGCTTCAAGGTCCGCTTGCGCCGCTTATAGGCAGTGCTACGGGCCTCGTTCCGCAGTGCGGTTTTTCGGTTATGGCGGCAAGACTGTATGATTCGGGGCTTATCCGTACGGGCACGATTATGGCGGTGTTTCTTGCAACCAGCGACGAGGCGCTTATAATCCTGCTTGTCAACAGTCCGCTCAGCGCACAGGCGGCTCAGTCCATTCTTCCGCTCATTTTAATTAAACTGCTCGTCGCGGTATCGGCAGGCTATCTTATCAACCTGATTATACCCGACAGGCACGCGGACGTTCAGCCGCTTTACGGCAACTCGGGCGAAATAACTTCCTATTCGTGCGGACACGACCACGCGGGCAAATCCTCCGTCAGACTGTATATCGTCGAACCGCTTCTGCACGCTTTAAAGGTTACGGCGTTTATACTGATAGTAAACCTCGTGCTTGGCTTTATTATCGCGGAGGTGGGCGAGGAAACCATTGCCAAGGGGCTGATAGGCGGCGCGTATATACAGCCGTTTATCACCGCCGCGGTGGGGCTTATTCCCAACTGCGCGTCGTCCACGGTCATAACCGAAACCTTCGTAAAGGGCGGCATAACCTTCGGTAGCTGCATTGCGGGCTTATGCACCAACGCGGGGCTGGGGCTGGTGGTGCTTTTAAAGAACACCAAAAAGATAAAAAGGAATATTCTTTTGGTTATTTCACTGTACGCAATAGCGGTCATCGTTGGCATAGTAATCAACGTTATATACGCCGCGATAGGGCTGTAAAAAAGTAAACGAAATTTACTAAAAATTCACTTGCAATTCGTTTGACTTTTTGCCGCGTGCTTTGGTATAATTTGTAAGCGTTTCGGTTTTACGCGAAAATCTTTAAACGAGAGGAGGTGAATAAAGCAATGTCGACTATCAGAGTAGGCGAAAACGAATCCGTAGAAAGCGCACTGAGAAGATTTAAGAGAAAGTGCTCGCGCGACGGTATCATCGGCGACCTCAGAAAGAAAGAATTTTACGAATCTCCTTCCGTAAAGAGGCGCAAGAAGAGCGAAGCCGCAAGAAAGAGAAATAAGAACTGAAAAAACAAACTCTACCAAAGCTAAAACTTCGGTAGAGTTTTTTCATTGAAATATATGTCGCAAAAACACGCTAAATGTAGACGGCGTGAATAAGTTGTTGTAAGGTGTAAAATGGACGATATAAAGGCAATTGCAAAACAGGCAAAACGGCGGCTGGGCACCGATTTCTGGCGGAGGTGCAAGGAGGACGTGGATACCACCGCGCGCGAGGCGGAAAAGAACGGTAAGAACGCCGGCAAAGTAAAATCACACCTGTACGATAAAGTTAAAAGCGTTATCCGCGGCGAGGCGGAGGACGAATTCTATTTAAAGGTCAAAAAGCTTTTGGACGAGTACGGAGAAACCTCCGACGCGATAGGCAGGCTGACCGACAGGGAATATTTCAACACCCTTTCCTACGAGGAACGCCAGCGGTACACCATGGAGCTTTCAAGCAAATATCTTGCGGCACTTGAAAAATACAGAAAAGAAAAAGAGAGCGCGTTATAGTCAATTCCTTGATTATACGCGCCCTTTATGATATAATACAAATTGTACACTTATGAACGAAATACTTGCAAAACTCAACGAAGAACAGCTTAAACCCGTGCTCGATACCGAGGGCGCGGTTTTGGTGCTTGCCGGCGCGGGAAGCGGAAAGACGAGGGTTCTCACCTCGCGCATAGCGCACATTCTGGATAAAAGGTTGTGCTCGCCTTCCAACGTGCTTGCCATAACCTTTACCAACAAGGCGGCGCGCGAAATGAAGGAGAGGGTAAGCGCGTTTTTGGGCGATATCGAAAATATGTGGATATGCACCATCCACTCTATGTGCGTGCGCATATTGCGCCGCTATGGCGAGGCGGCGGGCATACAGCCCAACTTTTCCATTTACAGCGAAACCGAGCGCGCCAACGTCATAAAAAAGATTTTCAAGGAACTCGATTACGACGAGAAAATTTTGAAGTCGGTCAAGTACCATATAGGCAACGCCAAGATGCTGGGGCTCGACCCCGACCTGTACGCACAGCGGTATAAGTACGAGGAAAATATAAAACCCGCCGTGGAGGTGTACGAAAGGTACAACGCCCAGCTTAAATCCAACAACGCTCTCGATTTCGACGATTTGCTCGTCGAAACGTTGCGGCTGCTGAGGGGGAACGCGGAGGTCAGGGATTACCTTTCGGACAAGTTCCGCTACATACACGTGGACGAATTTCAGGACACGAACTCGGTGCAGTACAACATAATAAAGCTGCTTGCCTCCAAGCACGGCAACCTGTTTGCGGTGGGTGACGACGACCAGTCAATTTACGGCTGGCGCGGCGCGGAGATTGAAAATATTCTGCGGTTCGACAAGGACTATCCGCAGGCGAAGATATATAAATTACAGCGCAACTACCGCTCGACGAAATCCATTTTAAACCTTGCGAACGTCATTATAGCCAACAACGGCAAGCGCCATAAAAAGTCGCTGTGGACGGATGCGGAGGAGGGCGTGCAGCCCGAATACGTGCAGGCTGACGAGGAAAAGGACGAGGCGCTTTTTGCGGCAAAAACCATAAACGCTGCGGTATATGCGGGGGGCAAATACTCTGATTTCGCAATTTTAATGCGTATAAACGCCCTCACGCGCGCCTACGAGCAGGAGTTTGCAAAGTACGGTATACCATATAAAGTGTTCGGCGGCTTCAAGTTTTTCGAGCGTAAGGAAATTAAAGACGTTCTCGCGTATATGCGCCTCATTTCCAACCCGTTCGACGACGAGGCGTTCACGAGAATTATCAACGTGCCGCGCCGCGGAATAGGCGCAAAGACGCTGGAAGTTATGTCGCAGTACGCGCAGGACGAGGGGCTTTCGCTTTACGATGCGTGCATAGACGTAAACAGGCTTTCGTTGCCCGCTTCGGCAAAGTCCAAGATAGGCGACTTTGCCAACGTGCTTAAAAATCTGGTCGTTTCGGCGCAGAGCATGACGGTCGGCGACCTCGTGCGCGACATAATTATTTCAACCGATCTGAAGTCGGCTTACGACGACCACACCGACGAGGGCGACGCAAAGCTTGCCAACCTTGACGAGTTTATCGCGGCGGTCGACGACTTCGTAAGGCTCAATCCCACGGCGACTTTAAACGACTATCTCAATCAGGTCACGCTGGCTTCGGATACCGACGAAATGGATGACGGCGAGTACGTCACCCTCGCAACCATACATTCGGTCAAGGGACTTGAATTCAACAACGTTATTATTTGCGGCTTGGAGGAAGGAATTATGCCCACCTCGCGCGCCAAGGACGACCCTGCGGCAATCGAGGAGGAAAGGCGGCTTATGTACGTCGCCATCACGCGCGCAAGAAAGCTTTTGTGGTTGACGCGCTCCAAGAGCCGCTATCTGTACGGACACAGGGAGGCGACCATACCCTCGCCCTTCGTGCGCGAGCTTAAGGGCAACTTCAAGGCGCAGGAGGACGAAAGCTATGCAAGGCGCCCGTCGTCTTACGGCGGATATTCTGGCGGCTACGGAGGCGGCTACGGTGCGCGCAGCACTTACAATAATTACGGCTCGTACGGTTCGCGCAAAAGCTCCTACGGCGGTGACGGCTACGAGGGCGACTTCTGGGAGGGAACTTCCTCGCGCGGCAGGGGACTTTATTCCGCGGACGACGGATACTCGCCCGACCCCGTGCCTTCATATTCACAGCCTAAAAAGGCGTTTTCGCCCGCTTCGTCGTTCGGCACCAATAAACCTGCGGCGGCGCAAAAATCGGGCGGCAAAAATTATTACGTCGGATGCAAAGTCAAGCACCCCAAGTTCGGCACGGGTACGGTAATCGCGCTTAAAAACGGCGGCACGGTGGTGGACATAGCGTTTGAAAATCAGGGCATTAAGGAGCTTTCGGCTTCCATAGCTCCGCTGGAGATAATATGAAAGAGGACAGAGTTCGTTATCTTATAGACACGCTCAACAAGTGGGCGTACGAATATTACGTTTTGGATAATCCGTCGGTTGAGGACAGGGAGTACGACAGGCTGTACGACGAACTTAAGGCAATCGAGGAGCAGACGGGTGTGGTTGAGTTCGACAGCCCCACAAAGCGCGTCGGCGGCGAGCCCATCGAAAAATTCGAAAAGCACGCGCATATTCACAGGCTGTACAGTCTGGATAAATCGGTCACCTACGACCAGCTTTCGGCGTTCTTCACGCGCATAAGAAAAGTGGTTGAACGCCCCATGTTCACCGTCGAATATAAATTTGACGGGCTTACGATGTGCTTAACCTACGACGGCGGAAAGTTTGTGCGCGCCACCACGAGGGGCAACGGCGTGGAGGGCGAGGACGTAACCGCGCAGTGTCTGACCATAAAAAGCTTCCCTCTCACAATCGATTACAAGGGGCTGTTGGAGGTGCAGGGCGAGGCGGTTATAAGGCTGTCCGTTCTGGAAGAATACAACAGGACGGCAAAGGAACAACTTAAAAACGCGCGCAACGCGGCGGCGGGGGCGATACGAAATTTAGACCCCAAGGTGACGGCGGAGCGCAAGCCCGAAATTCTTTTTTATAACGTCAATTATATGGATGACGGCGAGCTGCCCACGCAGCAGGAGCACTTCGAATTTTTAAAGCGCAACGGCTTTAAGGTCTTTCCCTTCCTGCGCGTTTGCGGCTCGGAAGAGGAGGTTATTTCCGCAGTCGAGGAAATCGAGGTCGGGCGCAAGAGTCTGGACGTTTTGACCGACGGTGCGGTAATAAAATTAAACGACGCCACCGTGCGCGAAAGCATTGGCTACACGGACAAATTTCCGCGCTGGGCAATGGCGTTCAAGTTCGAGGCGGAGGAGGCCGAAACGGTCGTCAACAACGTGCGCTGGCAGGTTGGCAGAACGGGCAAGCTTACGCCTCTTGCCGAAGTCGAGCCGGTTGATTTGGGCGGCGTTACCGTAAGAAAGGCGACCTTGAACAACCTCGGCGATATAAAGAAAAAGGGCGTCAGGATAAATAGCCGCGTGCTTATCCGCCGCTCCAACGAGGTCATTCCCGAAATTCTGGGCTGCATAGAGGATACCCCGCAGAGCGTGGACGTGCAAAAGCCCGACAGGTGCCCTTTCTGCAAGAGTGAGCTTTCCGAAATCGGCGCGAATATTTTTTGTACCAACAGGCTGTGCAGGCCGCGCGTCGTTGCAACCCTGGCGCACTTTGCAAGCAAGGACGCAATGGATATCGACGGATTTTCGGAGGCGACGGCAACGCTTATGTTTGAAACTTTGGGCGTGCTCAAGCCCTCCCAGCTGTACTCGCTTACCGCCGAAGATATAGGAAAACTCGAAGGATTTAAGGACAAAAAGATAAGCAATCTGCTTGCCGCGATAGAGAAAAGCAGGACGGTAAACGCCGACGCGTTCGTCTTTGCACTGGGCGTGGACGGAGTGGGTAAGGTTGCTTCCAAAGCGCTCGTCGACAGGTTCGGCGGCGTGGAAGGTCTGCGCTCCGCAACCGAGGAAGAGCTTATCGGTATGAGGGATATAGGCGCTATAACTGCGCGCAATATCGTCAACTGGTTTGCCGACCCCGACAACGCGGAGGAGCTGGACACTTTGCTCGGTCAGGTTACCTTAAAAATCAAGCAAAACGGCGATAATTCGGGTATATTCGCGGGGCAATCGGTCGTTTTAACCGGTGCGCTGTCATCTTTTACGCGCAGCGAGGCGCAGAAAATAATAGAAGAAAACGGCGGCGTTTGCCAGAGTGCGGTCACTTCCAAAACGACTTTGGTCATCGCGGGCGAGGCTGCGGGCTCCAAGCTTGCCAAGGCGCAAAAACTGGGAATACAAG
>JAIDIR010000059.1 GCA_029052615.1 Clostridia bacterium
ATATAATATACATAAGGAGTGTATAAACATGTATAAAATCGTTAAAAAACGCGTTTTAAATCCTACCGTAACGATGATGGATATCTACGCGCCCATGGTCGCAAAAAAGGCGCAGGCGGGTCAGTTCATTATTTTAAGAGTGGACGAGGACGGCGAAAGAATACCCTTGACCGTCGCGGGCTACGACCGTGCGGCGGGTACCGTTAAAATTATATTCCAGATAGTGGGCGGCACGACTATGCGCCTCAACGCAAAGAACGAGGGCGAATATATCTGTGATTTCGTAGGACCTCTGGGCTGTGCCACCAGGACCGACGGCGTAAAAAAGGTGTGCGTTGTCGGCGGCGGCGTGGGCTGCGCAATCGCGTTGCCCGTTGCCCAGCGCTTCAAGGAGCTTGGTTGCGAGGTCCATTCCATAATCGGCTTCCGCAACAAGGATTTGCTCATTTTAGAGGACGAATTCAGAGCATGCTCCGATAAGCTGACAATTATGACCGACGACGGAAGTTACGGCAGACAGGGCGTCGTCACCGTGCCTTTAAAGGAAGAAATAGAGGCGGGCGAGCAGTTTGACGAGGTCATTACGATAGGTCCGCTTATCATGATGAAATTCGTCGTTGCAACTACAAAGCCTTACAATATCCCCACGACCGTATCTATGAACCCCATAATGATAGACGGTACGGGTATGTGCGGCGGCTGCCGCTTAACCGTGGGCGGTCAGACCAAGTTTGCCTGCGTGGACGGTCCCGACTTCAACGGTTTCGAAGTGGACTTTGACGAGGCTATGTCGCGCGCTTCCGCATACGCGGATTTCGAACGCCGCGAAAGAGAGGCGTGCTGTAATCTCTTCACCAAGGAGGTCAAGTAAATGGCTATTCAACCTAAGAAGAATGGAATGCCCGTACAGGACGCGAAGGTGCGCGCCCGCAATTTTAAGGAGGTTGCGCTCGGCTATACTCCCGAAATCGCCGTTGCGGAAGCAAACAGGTGCCTGAACTGCAAAAACAAGCCCTGCGTGTCGGGCTGTCCCGTCAACGTGGAAATTCCCTCATTTATAACTAAGATTAAGGAAGGCGACTTCGAGGGGGCTTATTCGGTAATTTCGCAAAGCTCGTCGCTTCCCGCAGTGTGCGGCAGAGTGTGCCCGCAGGAAACGCAGTGCGAAAGCAAGTGTACCTTAGGCATCAAGTTCGAGCCCGTCGGCATAGGCAGACTTGAAAGGTTCGTTGCGGACTGGCATAACCAGAATTATAAGGGCGAAATCACCGTGCCCAAGTCCAACGGTCACAGGGTGGCGGTAGTCGGTTCGGGACCTTCGGGTCTGACGTGCGCGGGCGACCTTGCCAAAAAGGGCTATAAGGTCACTGTTTTCGAGGCGCTTCACCTCGCGGGCGGCGTTCTCGTCTACGGTATCCCCGAATTCCGTCTGCCCAAATCAATCGTGCAGAAGGAAGTGGAAACGCTTAAAAAATACGGCGTGGACGTCGAAACAAACGTCGTGGTCGGTAAAACCATAACCATTGACGAGCTTTTCGAAGAAGGTTACGAGGCGGTTTTCGTAGGCAGCGGCGCGGGCCTGCCCAGATTTATGGGTATACCCGGCGAAAGCTTAAAGGGCGTGTATTCGGCAAACGAATTTCTGACGCGCAGCAACCTTATGAAAGCTTACAAAGAGGACAGCCAAACGCCCATTCTGCACGGCAAAAACGTGGCAGTCGTGGGCGGCGGCAACGTCGCAATGGACGCGGCGCGTACGGCTTTAAGGCTGGGCGCGGATAACGTTTATATAGTTTACCGCCGTTCGATGGAGGAGCTTCCCGCCAGAGCGGAAGAGGTCGAGCACGCGCAGGAAGAGGGCGTTAAGTTCGAAATTTTAAGAAATCCCGTCGAGCTTATCGGTTACAATAACCCCGACGACAGGCGCGACCCCAAGAACGGCAGCGTTATAGGAATGAAGGTCATCAAGTGCGAGCTGGGCGAACCCGACGAAAAGGGCAGAAGGCGCCCCGTCGAAGTGCCCGGCAGCGAGTACGTCATTGACGTCGATTGCGTAATTATGTCCATAGGCACCAGCCCCAACCCGCTCATTAAGAGCACGACCGCAGGTCTGGAAGTCAACCGTCACGGCGGCATTATCGTAGAGGAGCAGACGGGCAAGACCTCCAAGGAGGGCGTATACGCAGGCGGCGACGCGGTTACGGGCGCGGCTACCGTCATCCTTGCAATGGGTGCGGGCAAGACCGCGGCTAAGGCTATCGACGAATATCTTTCCAAAAAGTAAGCACTATAATAATATGGTAATGGAAATAGAGCTTGAAAAACTCACTAATTACGCGCAGAGCGTAAACGTAATAACCGACGGAGCGACGGAAACATATGAAGTCGGAACGGACAAATTCAACGAAATCTGCGCCGAATGGAATAATATGCTCGTCGGCGCGCACGAAATGCCCGCGTTCGGCGTAAGCCTTAACGACTACACCGTTAAGGAAATGAAGAGCGGGGTGTGGGCTGAGTTCGTATTCGGGCGCACACTGTCGGCAAACGGTATGCCCTTCGACCGACTGCTTGTAAACGCGAAACCCAAAGACTACGGCTTTAATATAATAAGGCATACGGCGGAAAGCGGTTACGACGGCAGGTGCTTTTACTACGATTTGGTCGGCAAAACGACGAGCGCTTTCTATAACTGTCTTATCAATGTAAAATAAAAATAAGCCCCGCGCACTTTGGTGCGCGGGGCTTTAAAACTATTTATTTACTTGCCTTATAAGCTTCAATCGCCTTGGACAACTGGTCGGGGCAGGAGGTGCCGTTTCTGCAAATCGTGCCCTTTAAAATCGAGGCAACTTCGTCAATATCTCTGCCCTCGCAAAGCTTAGCAACGCCCTGCAAATTTCCTCGGCAACCGCCGACAAAACGGAGGGAGTGCATCTTATTGTTTTCGTCAACCTCGAATTCTATTATCTGGGAACAGGTCCCGCTGGTCTTATAAGTAAACATAAAAACCTCTCAATGTTTTTCAGTGTTTAAGCCCGAAATGCATTACGGCACTTAAAATTTCGGGTGCAGGGACACCCTGCTTAGTCGCACAGGTTTTCGTAAATAACCGAATAAACGTCGGCGGCTTTTTCCTCCCATTTCTTATAAATTTTGTTCGCCGTCTTTCTGTCGGGAACGACGAATTTAAGCTCAAGCATAGGCTGAACGGGCGCAAGAATTTTCAGGAAAACGGTGTAAGTGCCGTCCTTGTTCTGATAGTAGTCCGCGCGGCACTCCTGCCTGTTCTTATATTTTGCGCTGTTCTTTTTTACAAAGCGCGAAATTTCCTCCCTGACGCTCTTGGGAATGTTGATATAAAAGTTCGCAAGCGTTTCCCTGCCGTCGGGGGTAATGGAATAAAGCGTGTCCTCATCCTCGCTGACGACGTAAATAAAGTTGTCGTCGATAAGCTTGTGAATGACGTTCACGCAGTCCATATAGCCCATCCAGTCGTTGGAGGTGGAGCACATATCGACTATAGTCCTCTCGGACAAAGCGCTTTCCATCTTATCGAAAACGAATAAAATTATTAACTTGTTAGTGGGTGTTTCCGAAGATTTAATCATGTCGCGCCGTCGTAAAAAGATAAATTTATAAAAATGCTTACTAATTATAACTAATATTTGATGTAAAATCAAGATA
>JAIDIR010000006.1 GCA_029052615.1 Clostridia bacterium
ACGCAATTTATACTGATATCAGTAAGGACGGTATGTTAAGTGGCACGAATTTAGAAATTTATAATGTACTATGTCAGACATACTATCCTAAAATTACGGCTTCAGGTGGCATAACTAACGAAATTGAGATAGAAAAGCTAAAAAATATGGGTATTTACGGCGCAATTTTAGGCAAGGCGCTATACGAAAATAGAATTGATTTGAAGAAGGCTATAGCGATAGCCGAGGAAAAATAATGCTTGCAAAAAGAATTATTCCGTGTCTTGACGTCAGGAACGGCAGAGTTGTAAAAGGTAAAAATTTTAGCGGTTTATCCGACGTTGATGACCCGGTTGCGTTAGCTTCGCGCTATTCAGAAAGCGGAGCCGACGAACTTGTATTCTACGATATCACGGCAAGTTCCGAGGGAAGAGCGTTGTTTTGCGACGTTTTAAGTGCCGTTGCTTCCAACGTATTTATTCCGCTTACGGTAGGCGGCGGTATAAATAGTCTGAATGACTTTGATAGAGTTTTGAAATGCGGTGCTGATAAAGTTAGCGTTAACAGCGGCGCAATTGCTAATCCCAAGCTTATTTCAGAGGCGGCTAAGCGTTACGGAAATCAATGCGTTGTGCTGTCCATGGACGTTAAATTGACTGATAACGGCTATAAAATTTTCAGTCACGGCGGCAGAATTCAGACTGAATTGGATGCTATTGAATGGGCTAAATTCGGTGAGGATAGCGGCGCAGGTGAAATTGTAGTCAACAGTATTGATACCGACGGGGTGAAAAAAGGGTTTGATTTGCCGCTTTTAAATAAAATATGTGACGCGGTACATATTCCTATAGTTGCAAGCGGCGGCGCCGGCAGTATTTCCGACTTTGTTAAGTTGTTTAAAACTACCAAAGTTGATGCAGGTTTAGGTGCATCAGTGTTTCATTTTAACGAATTCACAATAAAAAACTTGAAAAAAGAGCTTAAATTGAACAATATTGAGGTAAGATTATGATTGAAATTAACAAGTTGAAGTTTGATAAAGGCGGACTTATTCCCGCAGTAGTTACGGATTATTTCAGCAAAAAAGTGCTTACGGTAGCTTATATGAACCGCGAGAGTCTTGAAATCTCTATAAGAGAAGGCAATACTTGTTTTTGGTCTCGCAGTAGAAAATGCTTGTGGCGTAAAGGTGAAACGAGCGGAAACTTTCAACACATCGTTTCAATCATTGCCGACTGTGATTTTGACGCATTGACCGTCGAAGTCGTTAAAGACGGAC
>JAIDIR010000060.1 GCA_029052615.1 Clostridia bacterium
GAGGTACTGGGTCATCGTTTCGCTGGTCGCGCCCGACTTGGAAATTACGTTAAAGCAAGTCTTTTCGGGCTCGATAACGTCCAGAAGCGCCTGCATTCTGACGGGGTCAACGTTGTCCTCGACGTAGAATTTGGGACCCTTGCGCTTGCCGTTGGGCAGCTCGTTGTGGTGCAGGTGGCACAGCGCGTTGTAAACCATGCTGGGACCGAGCGCACTGCCGCCTATGCCGAGCACGACGAAATACTTAAACTTCTTTCTGATTTCCTTTGCGGTTGCAATGATATCCGCAACGATATCGTCCTGATTATAGGGCAGTTCGGTCCAGCCCATATACAGCTCGTCCTTGCCGCGGTTTTCCTTGACGTAGTTAAACGCCGCCTCCGCCTTGGGCTTCAGTTCCTTAAGCTGAGCGTCCTTTATGCCCTTTTCTCCGAGAGATTTGGACATCATATAATTATAGTCCACCGTCACGCGCATAGAATTGCGCCAATCTTTGGTTTTATAAGCCATTTTTAATTATTTTCCTCCAAAACTTATGCATTTTTGCAAATCACTGCCTATTTATTATATAACAACAATACCGTATAGTCAATAGCGAAAATGAAAAATTTTACCAAAATATTAGCCCCGCGGCGTGCCGCCGCGGGGCGTATGCTCGTTTACTCGCCTTTTTCGTCGTCAACGGGCTCCATATCGGTCATGGGATCGGCGGGCTTATAGAAGCCTCCGACGTCAAACACCCTTCCGTCGTCAACGGGCATGGGAGCAACCAGATTGCGCACAACCGTCCTTACGGGAGCCGCCGCACGCTCTGCGTTAGGCGCGCTCTGCGCGGGCTTTTTGGTCGTGTCGATTTTCGTGGTCGTCACCGTCGTCATTATCGCGTCGGGAGGAACCTGCGCCGCAACGGGAACGACCTCCTCCTTTTTGGCTTGCTCGGCTTTGGGAGCCTCCAGCGCCTGACCGCCAAGCACGTTTTTAAGAGCTACGGTCAACGCCTCGGTAAGCACGTCGACGGGCATACCCGAAATCTGGTCGGTGCGCTTAGCAAAGGTCATCTCATTGCGCATCGCGCTCACCTCGCTGCGCAGCTGCGCAATTTCGTTTGCCGCAATATCCTTGGAGTTCTGGTCAACCTTAATCGCCAAAAATTCGGCTTTAAGCTCGGCTTTGAGTTCTGCTATCTCGCTGGACGAAGCGCCGCCCGCCGCCATAGGCTGAGCCGCCTGAGGCATAGACTGTTGCATAGGCATCTGTCCGCCCATCATCTGGGGCATCATCATCTGAGGCATTGCCGCCTGCTGCTGCGAAAGGCGCGCCATACGCTCCTCGCGCTCGAGCTTGCGCTCCTCCTGCTCGCGCTTTTTCTCTTCCTTTTCCTCCAGCCTGCGCTGTTCCTCGCGCTCGCGCTTTTTCTTCGCCGCGCGTGCTATCAGCGCGATAATCGTTATGAAAAGTATCAACGCCACAACTGCAATTACAAGCCATAACCAGTTGGTCACAACGAATTTTACGATTTTATCCCAGAGCGTAAGCTCCTTCGCGGGCGTGGTATAAGTGAAAGATTTAACCGTGTACTGCGCCGCGCTCGTATCAAGCTCGAAGTTGTCGGTATCGAGAAGTTCAGCCTTAACGAAGTACTGCGTTTCGTAAGCAAGATCCGCCGCCGCAACCTCTTCGGTGCAAGCCTCGTCTTTAAAGTACTTAATCGCAACCACGTCGCTCAACGCGCCGATAAAGCTTTCGCTTGCGAATACGGGCAACGCGCCGTCGGACTTGGTCGCCGTAAGTACAGCCCTTGCTATGTTCCAGTCAACCGCCGCCTCATTAGCGTTAAGAATTACTTCGGTTTCATTGTCGAATACCACCGCGGCAAACACGGACTTTTTATAAGTCGTTGCAGTTGCCCACTCGTAATTTTCGGGGTCGTTCAGTGCGAACACCGCTTTGTAACTTCCAACCGTCAAACCGCTTTGAAGCTTATCCGTAACGAAAGTCATTAACGCACTGTCGTATCCGTTGAAGTTATCAACCGTGGGCTTAACCGTAACGCCCGTATAATTCAAACCGCCCTTGAACGTCGGCAACGTAACCTTGACCTTATCCACCGTCACGGTCACCGTGTCGGTATGCTCCGCGCCGTATGTAACGGTAATCTCACTTGCGCCTACCGTGAACGCGCCCGAAAGCTCGTAGTCCGTAATTTCCTGGCTCGTGCCGTCGGTATAGTAAGCCGTAACGGTCAGCCAGTCTTTAAGCACGCCCAGCTCGGTGGTATGGTACACAACGCCGCCCTGCGTAAATTGTGCCTCGATGTAGTCGACCGCAATTGCGCTAACCTCTACCGTTATCGTTTGGCTATATTCGCCGTAGGCTACGGTAATTTCACTTTCGCCCACGATGAACTCACCCGTAAGCTCGTAGTTTTCTATTTCGTCGGTTGCGCCGTTATTCAGTGTAGCCGTTACCGTCAGCCACTGCCTGAGTACTTCCAACTCGGAAGAGGGATAAACAACGCCGTCCTGCGTGAACGAGAAGTCCACGCTTACTATTGCAACGTCGGTAACCTCAACCGAAATCTTCTTTTCTAAACCGCCGTACGCCACGGTGATTTCGCTTGCGCCTGCCGTGAACGCACCAGTCAATTCGTAGTCACTTACGACTTCGTCACTTTCGTCGTTATAGTACGCAGTGACGGTAAGCCAAGGTTTAAGCACGCTGAGTGCCGACGTAGGATATACCTCTCCATCCTGTGTAAATTCAACCTCTATGCGGACGAGTTCTATTGCCGTAACGTCAACGGTAATCACGTAATCCTTTCCGCCGTAGGTCACGGTAATTTCACTTTCACCAACAGTGAACTCGCCCGACAATTCATAGGTGCTTACGACTTCTTCACTTTCGTCGTTATAGTATGCGGTAACGGTAAGCCAAGGTTTAATCACGCTAAGTGCCGACGTAGGATAAACCGCGCCGTCCTGCGTGAACGCCGCCTCTATGCGGTCAAGCTCTATTGCCGTAACTGTCACCGTAATGGTCTTGGTAAAGCCGCCGTACGTAACGGTAATCGTACTTGCGCCCTCGGTTAACATGCCCGACAAATCGTAGTCCGTAATTTCCTCGCTCGTGCCGTTGTTGTAAGCAGCCGTAACCGTAATCAGGTCTTTAAGCGTATCCAAATCGGTCGAGGGATAAACCACCGTATCACCCTGCTCGAAATCGACGGTTATATCGGTCATAACCGCGTCTATTATCTTTAAAGTGGCTGTTATGGTCTTGGTAATTACCTCGTAATTATCCGTGTCGTCCTGCGTGAACGACAGAGTAATTTCATAATCGCCCGCCCCCGTAAACGAGAAAGGCGTACTCTGCGTTGTTCCGTCATAAGTATACTGAACGCCGACGCCCTCAGGCAAAGTGCCCGAATATTCAATGCTGTGCGGCTGACCGTTATACGTTATGGGGCTTCCGCCCGTAAAGGTTATGCCCGATACGTCATAAGTCAGATAGTCAACCGTAATTTTATCAAGCGCGCCCTTGGGAACGGAATACGTTTGCTCCGCACCGCCCTTCGTATATACGATAGAAAGCGAAGAAGTACCAGTACCGGGCACCAAAGTGCCTACCAGCTTAAAGTCGTTCGGAGTAAGCTTTATGGTTGCGCCCGTGTTATAATTCCAACCTGCCTTAATGGTGAAATATATTTCTATATCGTCCAAAGGCGTATTAGGATAAATCTTATTCGTGCCCTGACTGAAGTCAACGCTCTTTATGGTGTCGATTTCCGCCTGAATAACTTCAACGGTGAACTCGTCTTCAAGGTCGTACTCGTTACTTTCCACCTTCACGGTGTTCGTGCCGGCGTGGAAATTATCCTGCAACGAGCCGTCCTTTAATACCTTTACAGTATAGTCCGAAGTTTCCACCTTCTGTCCGCTTTTATATACGAGTTTAACGCTGAGGTTCCACGGGTCGTCGCCCAGAGTAGCGAGCGAATACGAAGTATATAACTTGTCTTCACCGCTGCCGTTTTCTTCTATCGTGGCTTCGACGCCCGTAACCTCGTCCGCAACAAACTTGACGGAAACTGAACATTCCTTGGTTTCGTAGTTGTCGGTATCATCGGGCGTAAACAGACAATTATAATTAAACGTTCCTACTTTCAGCGTCTGACCGGTACCCCAAGTGAATTTACCCGGCGTGCCGCCAGCCGCCGTATTGCTTACTTTTGCCGTGCCGTCGTCGTTAACAGGCAAGCCCTGCGTTATGTAAATGTTGCCCGATGTTGCCAAC
>JAIDIR010000061.1 GCA_029052615.1 Clostridia bacterium
GGTCAGGCAGTTGCAAGCGTTTTCGCAATTGCCGTCAAGGCAGGATACGGGCGCAAGCGAGCCTTCCGCCGCGCATATTATTTCCGCAACGGTGTATTCCTCGGGCTTGCGCGCAAGGCGGTAGCCGCCCAGCTTTCCGCGAGCCGAAATAATCAGCCCCGCCGCCGACAACGCCGCAACGGTCGCTTCCAGATATTTCTGCGATTCCTTAACGCGCTCGGCAATATCCGCAAGCGAAATATTCGTGCCGTCGTTATGCTGCGCCAAATCGAGCATAACTTTAAGGGCGTTTCTGCCCTTGGTCGCAATCATCATACGCCGCTCAACCTCCGTACTCTATCATCTTGTCAATGCACTTGACCGCGGCAAGGCGGGTCTGCTCGTCCATAACAATCTCTTCGCCGCCCTCGCCCTTCAAGCAGTTGTAAACGTCGTAAAGGGTGGTCACCTTCATATTGTGGCAAACGAGGTCGAGCGAAAGGGGGTAAAACTTCTTGTCGGGGCAGGCGTGCTGCAGGTGCTCGACGATAGAGTTTTCAGTACCTATTATAAACTCTTTCGCATCCGACTTTTTGGCGTAGTCCATAATGCCCGAGGTCGAGCCGACGTAATGCGCGTGCTTTACGACCGACGGGCGGCATTCGGGGTGAACGAGGAACAGCGCGTTCGGGTGCTTTTTAATTGCGGCAACCGCGTCCTCTTCGTCAAACTTGGCGTGGGTGGGACAGCCGCCGGACAAGAGCTTGAAATTCTTTTCGGGCACCTGCTCTTTAACGTACGTGCCGAGGTTTATGTCGGGAATAAACAGAATGTTTTTCTCGGGTATTGCCTTGCAGATTTTAACCGCGGAGGAGGACGTCACGCACACGTCCGCAATGGTTTTAAGCGCGGTGGTGGTGTTGATGTACGCGACTACCGCGTAATCGGGGTACAGCTTTTTGACCTCGGATATTACGTCCTTGTCCATCTGCTCCGCCATGGGGCAGCCCGCCGCAGGGTTGGCAAGGTACACGCGCTTTTGCGGCGAAAGCATTTTAACCGTTTCCGCCATAAAGCGCACTCCGCACATAATCACGTTTTTGTTGGGCGCGGTCCTGGCTTTAAGTGAAAGCGCGTAGCTGTCGCCCGTAAAATCGGCAACCTCGCAAATCGCCTCGCTCATATAGCTGTGCGCCAAGATGCACGTGTCCGTGTCGCGTTTAAGTTTAAAAATTTCGTCCTGTAACTCTCGTACCGTCATAATTGAAACGATTATAACATACGGGCGCGTAAAAGGCAATAAAAATTTTACAAAGAGATATAATTCCTATTGACTTGATAGGAATTATTTATTATAATGAATTCATACTAATTCGGTAGGATATAAAACGGTATGGTTAAAACTGTTTACGTTGACAACGCGGCAACCACCGCAATGAGCGACATGGCAATAAAGGCGATGACCCCTTACCTAAAAGAGGTGTACGGCAATCCTTCGTCGCTGCACACGGTGGGGCAGGTCGCAAAGGAAGCGCTGGACAAGGCGCGTGAAGAGGTTGCTGCGCTGATTGGCGCTAAGCCTAACGAAATTTATTTTACGTCGGGCGGAAGCGAGGCGGACAACCAGGCTATACGCTCGGCGGCGTACGCGGGGCTTGCCAAGGGCAAAAAGCATATAATTTCCACCGCGTTCGAACACCACGCCGTTCTGCACACCCTGAAAAAGCTTGAAAAGGAAGGGTTTGAGGTGACCTACCTCGACGTTCATTCGCACGGCAATATCACGGCGGAAGAGGTGGAAAGGGCAATCCGCCCCGACACCGCGCTGGTCACCGTTATGTATGCGAATAACGAGGTCGGTTCGGTCCTGCCCATCCGCGAGATAGGCAAAGTGTGCAGGGATAAAAAAGTGATTTTCCACACCGACGCGGTGCAGGCGGTAGGGCATATACCCGTCAACGTCGTAGAGGATAACGTGGATATGCTGTCCGCATCGGCGCATAAATTCCACGGACCCAAGGGCGTGGGCTTTCTGTACTGCCGCACGGGCGTGCCCCTGAAAAATCTTATCGAGGGCGGCGCGCAGGAAAGAAAACGCCGCGCGGGCACCGAAAATATTGCGGGCATATGCGCCATGGCGGCGGCTCTTAACGAGGCGGTTGAAAACCTTGATAAGAATATGAAGAAGGAAGCGGCGCTGCGCGACAAGCTCATTTCGGGGCTTTCCAAAATTCCCCACTCCAAGCTCAACGGCGATACCAAAAGCCGTCTGCCCGGCAACGTCAATATGTGCTTCGAAGGGATAGAGGGCGAAAGTCTTTTGCTCCTTCTCGACGCGAAGGGCATATGCGCTTCGTCCGGCTCTGCGTGCACGTCCGGCTCTCTGGACCCCTCGCACGTTCTGCTATCGCTCGGACTTCCGCACGAGGTGGCGCACGGCTCGCTCCGCCTCAGCCTTTCGGAATACAACACCGAAGAGGAAGTCGATTATATCGTGGCGGAAGTACCCAAGGTAGTGGAATATCTCCGCTCCATCTCGCCCGTATGGGAAGCGCTTGAAAAGGGCGAAAAACCACATCTGATTTAAAAAGAGGTTAAATATATGGCACTGTATAGCGAAAAAGTAATGGACCATTTTACAAACCCGCGCAACGTGGGCAAGCTTGACGACGCCGACGGAATTGGCGAGGTAGGCAACGCAAAGTGCGGCGATATAATGAAGATTTATATCAAGGTGCGCGATAATATTATAGTCGACGTAAAGTTCAACACGTTCGGCTGCGGAAGCGCCATCGCGTCGTCCTCCATGGCTACCGAGATGATTAAGGGCAAGCCCATTTCCGAGGCGCTTGAGCTGACCAACAAGGCGGTTGCTGAGGCGCTTGACGGACTTCCCGCCCACAAGATGCACTGCTCGGTTCTGGCGGAGGAGGCTATCCGTTCGGCTATAAAAGATTATTACGATAAGAACGGTATTGAGTATGACCACGCTCAATTCCCTGAGCCTACGGAAGAGCACGACCACGACGAAGACTGATTTATGGCAAAGCAACTCACCGCCTGCGGGCAGATAGAGCGCAGCATAATAACCAAATTCCGCAAGGGGATATGGACCAAGTTTTTGCAGGCGGTAAAGCGGTATAAGCTTATCGAGGAGGGCGACAAAATCGCCGTGTGCGTTTCGGGCGGCAAGGACTCAATGCTGCTTGCCAAGTGCGTGCAGGAGCTTAAAAGGCACTCCGAAATAGCGTTCGAAGCCGAATATATCGTAATGAACCCCGGCTACAACGCCGAAAACCTTGCGCTTATAAAGAGCAATATCGACCTTCTGGAAATTCCCGCACGTATATACGAGTCTGACATTTTCGACGTAAACGACCTTATAGGCGGCGAACACCCGTGCTATCTGTGCGCGCGTATGCGCCGCGGCTTTCTGTACGCAAGGGCAAAGGAGCTGGGGTGCAATAAAATCGCGCTGGGGCACCACATGTCGGACGTCATTGAAACCACGCTTATGTCAATGTTTTTCGGCGGTCAGATTCAGGGAATGATGCCCAAAATTTCAAGCACCAATTTCGAGGGAATGCAGCTTATCCGTCCGCTCTATTGCGTGCTGGACGACGATATTATCCACTGGAAGGATTACAACGACCTGCAATTTATCGCGTGCGCGTGCAAGCTTACGAAAAATCTGACCCTTGGCGAACAGGGGCAGTCGGCGCGGCAGGATATAAAAAAGCTTATCAAGGATTTCAGAACGCGCAACCCCGACGTTGACGCAAGCATTTTCAAGAGCCTGCACAACGTTCAGCTGGACACCCTGCCCGAATTCAAGTACAAGGGCGAAACGTACGACTTCAATTCCAAGTACGAAAAGGGAATTAACATAATAAAGAAATGAAAGAAACTTTCGAAAAACGTTTACATTTAAAGTTTTGAGTAGTATAATAGTGTTAAATAATTTCCGTACTACCACAACCGAGTTAAATTTAGCAAAAGCGCGGAGTACTCCGCGCTCTGCGTTTTTTAAACGCAGAGCGGGAAACGTAATAAATCAGCCTTAAAAAGGCAAGGGGGAAATATAAATGAAAAAGAAAGGAGCATTTCTTGCAATTCTGCTTGCAGGCGCAATGTCTTTGGGCGTTGCCGCGGCAGGTTGTAAAAAGAAGCCCGACAAAGATGACAAAGACCCGAACGAAGCGGTAACGCCGACACCTACGCCGACGCCCACTCCGACACCGACACCTACGCCGACACCTCCGCAGCCGCCCTATCACGCTGACGAAGAACAAGACAGGCCCGTAATTCTTTCCTAGTAAA